>NZ_JBSFNC010000059.1:0-50444 GCF_053586895.1 Amycolatopsis sp. NPDC003731
CGACTACCGCCAACGATGGACCGGACAACGTCCCCACGCCAGCAGCAAAGCCGCACTACGCGCACTCAAACGCCACCTCACCAACACCATCTACCGAGCCCTGCTCAACGACCACCACCGACTACAAACCACAACTTGACATAGAAGCTTCATTCGCGACATCGGACGTCCCGAATGAGTCATTCGCGGCATCGGCGAGTTCGGACTCAGGGCAGCGCGGCTCGCAGCTCGCGGGCCGCGGCCTCGGGGTCCTCGGCCTCGGTGATCGCCCGGACCACCACGATCCGGGACGCACCCGCCTCCAGCACCGAAGGCAGCCGCTCGCCGTCGACGCCGCCGATCGCGAACCACGGCCGCTCCGGCGCCCAGGCCGCCGTGTCGCGCACCAGGTCCAGGCCGGGCGCGGGCCGGCCCGGTTTCGTGGGTGTCGGCCAGCACGGGCCCGTGCAGAAGTAGTCGACGCCGGGTTCCGCGGCCGCCGCGAGGGCCTGGTCGAGCGAGTGCGTCGAGCGGCCGATCACGACGTCCTCGCCCAGGATGCGGCGGGCCAGCGGCACCGGGATGTCGTCCTGGCCCAGGTGCAGCACGTCGGCACCGACCGCCAGCGCGACGTCGGCGCGGTCGTTCACCGACAGCAGCGCGCCGTGGCGGGCGCACGCCTCCGCGAGCACCTCCAGCGCGGCGATCTCGCCGGCCGCCTCCAGGACGCCGGTCTTGTCGCGCAGCTGGATGATGTCGACGCCGCCCGCGAGGGCCGCGTCGGCGAAGGCCGCGAGGTCCCCACGCGAAGTGCGGGCGTCCGTGCACAGGTACAGGCGCGCCGAGTCGAGGCGGGCGCGGATCTTGTCACCGGAGAGGGCGGGCATAGCGGCGACCGTACCCCGCGCGTTAGGGTGGAGGTGTCCGCACGGGAGCCCGACGCACGGGCTGAGAGGGAGCTGCCGCTCCGACCGTGGAACCTGATCCGGGTCATGCCGGCGCAGGGAGCGTGATCCCATGACGAACCTGGCAGTGGTGGGCGGCGGCGTGATCGGCCTGTCCACGGCGTGGCGAGCCGCGCGCACCGGCCGGAAGGTCACCCTGTACGACCCCGAACCCGCCCGCGGCGGCGCGTCCTGGCTGGCCGGGGGCATGCTCGCGCCGGTCACCGAGGCCTGGCCGGGCGAGGAGGACGTCCTCCGCCTCGGCGAAGAGTCGCTGAAGCGCTGGCCGGGGTTCGCCGCGGACCTGGCGCGGGACGGCATGGACCCGGGATTGGCCGCGCACGGGACGCTCGTCGTCGCCTTCGACCACGCCGACGCCGGCCACCTCGACATCCTCGCCGGTCACCTGCACGCGCTCGGCCGCGTGGCCGAGCGGCTCACCGGCCGGGAGGTCAAGCGGCTCGAACCCGGCGTCGGATCCGTCCGAAGTGGACTCCACGTGCCCGGTGACCTGGCGGTGGACAACCGGAAGCTGCTCGACGCGCTGTACGCGGCGTGCGTGAAGCGCAACGTCCGGTTCGTCCGCGAGCGCGTCGAGGAACTCCCGGACGCCGAAGCCGTCGTGCTCGCCGCGGGCGCCTGGACCGGGCGGCTGCACCCGCTGCTCGCCGACGCCGTCCGCCCGCTCAAGGGCGAGATCCTCCGGCTCAAGCCCCGCCGCGGCTGCCTGCCGCCGCCGGCGCACACCGTCCGGGCCGTCGTCGAAGGCCGCCCGATCTACCTCGTCCCGCGCGGTGCCGCCGAGCTCGTCCTCGGCGCCACCCAGTACGAGGCGGGCTTCGACCGGGCCGTCACCGCCCGCGGCGTGCGCGAGCTGCTCGAAGGCGCCGAGCGCGTCTTCCCCGCGATCACCGAGTACGAGCTGACCGAGACCGCCGCCGGCCTGCGGGCAGGCAGCCGGGACGCGCTGCCGTACCTCGGTGCCTTGGACGGCCGGGTGTTCGCCGCGACCGGGCACCACCGCAACGGCCTGCTGATGGCCCCGGTGACCGCGGACGCCGTGGTCGCCTGGCTCGACGGGGACGAGCCGCCGGAGGGCACGGCGGCCGCGTCCCCCGCCCGCCTGCATCAGAAGGAGCACGTGTGATGGAGATCAAGCTCAACGGCGAGTGGACGGAGTTCCCGGAAGGCGCCACCGTCGCCGACGTCCTCGACCGGACCGGCGGGGCGCGGCCGGGCATCGCCGTCGCGGTCGACGGCGTCGTCGTCCGCCGCGCCGACTGGGCGGCCACCCCGGTGCCCAAGGGGGCGGTCCTCGACGTGCTCACCGCGGTCCAGGGAGGCTGAAATGGACGAAGAACCACTGGTCATCGGCACGACCAAGCTGACGTCCCGGCTGATCATCGGCACCGGCGGCGCGGCCAACCTCGCCGTGCTCGAGCGTGCGCTGGTGGCGTCGGGCACCGAGCTGACCACCGTCGCCATGCGCCGCGCCGACGCCGAAGGTGGCTCCGGCGTCCTCGAACTGCTGAAGAGGCTCGGCATCGAGCTGCTCCCGAACACGGCGGGCTGCCGGACGGCCGCCGAAGCCGTGCTCACCGCGCAGCTCGCGCGCGAGGCGCTGGAGACCGACCTCATCAAGCTCGAGGTGCACGCCGACGACCGGACGCTGCTGCCGGACCCGATCGAGACCCTCGACGCCGCCGAGCGGCTCGCCGCCGACGGGTTCACCGTGTTCGTCTACACGAACGACGACCCGGTCCTCGCGCTGCGCCTGGAGGAGGCCGGCTGCGCCGCGGTGATGCCGCTGGGCGCGCCGATCGGCACCGGGCTCGGCATCCGGAATCCGCACAACATCGAGCTGATCGTCTCGCGGGCGGGCGTCCCGGTCATCCTGGACGCCGGAATCGGCACGGCCTCGGACGCGACCCTCGCCATGGAGCTCGGTTGCGACGCCGTCCTGCTCGCCACGGCCGTCACCAGGGCGGCCGATCCGGAGCGGATGGCCGCGGCGATGCGGTCCGCCGTCGTCGCGGGGCACCTGGCTCGGGAGGCCGGGCGGGTGCCGCAGCGCTTCTGGGCGCAGGCGTCGAGCCCACCGAGGTGAACCAAGGTGGCTTAACGCCGACCGTGACCTCGAACCCGTAAGGTGGACGGCAATTTCCGGCGCACCCGCGGCGGGGCGAGGGCAGAAGGAGCCAGCCGTGACGAGCACATCGGTCCAGGACGTCTCGGGCAGGTTGTACCTCGCCGTGGGCAGGCTCTCCCGGTCACTGCGGCAGGCCGGCGTGCCGGGCCCGGGCCACGGCGCCATCTCGGCGCTGGCGACGCTGGTGCACGCGGGCCAGCTCCGGCTCGGCGACCTTGCGGCCAAGGAGGGCGTGGCCGCGGCCACGATGTCGCGGATCATCGCCTCCCTGGTCGAGGCGGGGTACGTGAGCCGCGAGTCCGACCCGGTCGACCGCCGGGCGTGGCTGGCGAAGGCGACCGAAGAGGGCGAGCGGCTCGTGTCCGGCGTCCGGTCGACGCGCGTGCAGGAGCTGAACCGGCGGCTCGACCGCCTTTCGACCGACCACCGGGAGGCGCTGCTGGCGGCGCTGCCGGCCCTCGAAGCCCTGATCGCGGACGACTAAGCCGCCTTCTCCTGCCGCAGTTCGGCCAGCTCGGCGCGCAGG
Source organism: Amycolatopsis sp. NPDC003731 (assembly GCF_053586895.1). Taxonomy (NCBI): domain Bacteria; kingdom Bacillati; phylum Actinomycetota; class Actinomycetes; order Pseudonocardiales; family Pseudonocardiaceae; genus Amycolatopsis; species Amycolatopsis sp. NPDC003731. The sequence goes on from NZ_JBSFNC010000059.1 coordinate 3,599, forward strand.
GCGCGGAGCTCGTCGAGGATCTCCTGGTTCGCGGCGGCCTGCGCTTCGGCCTGCTTGGCCTCTTCCTCGCGGATGTCCTGGCGCAGCTCGTCCTCCATGCCGCTGACGACGACGGCGATGAAGAGGTTCAGCACGGCGAAGCTGGACACCAGGATGTAGACGACGAAGAAGATCCAGGCCAGCGGCGCCTGTTCCATGATCGTCTTCGCGATGTCCGGCCAGGCCTCGCCGGTCATCACCTGGAACAGGGTGAACAGCGACGTGCCGAGGTCGCCGAAGTCGCCGGGGTCGATGGCGCCGAACAGCTTCGTCGCCATCACCCCGGCCACGAAGATGATCAGCGCGAGCAACGCGGCGATCGACGCCATCCCGGGGATCGCGGCGAGCAGCCCGGAGACGACCTTCCGCATCGACGGCACCACGGAGATCAGCCGCAGGACCCGCAGTACCCGCAGCGACCGCAGGACGGCGAACGGCCCGGTCGCCGGGATCACCGCGATGCCGACCACCAGCAGGTCGAAGACGTTCCAGTTGTCGCGGAAGAAGCTGCCGCGGTAGGCGTAGAACTTCGCCAGCAGCTCGGCGACGAAGATGCCCAGCGCGATGTGGTCCAGGGCGTGCAGGAGGCCGCCGTAGCCGTCCATGAGCGACGTCGACGTCTCCATGCCGAGGGTGACGGCGTTGAAGACGATGACGGCGATGATGAAGTTCTGGAAGCGGCGGCCCTCGAGGACCTTCGCCACCCGCTCGCGTCCGGTCAAGGCCGCCCCCTGCGTTGGTCAAGGATGAGTAAACGCAGGGATGGTAGCCGGACGCGTACTCAGCGCTCCTCGGGAGCCAGCCGCCAGAAGGCCGAGACCGGGCCGACCTTCGCCCCCATCGGGTAGGCGTTCTCGACCGCGTGGGACACGAACCACTTGCCGTACCGCGCCGCCTCCACCACCGACATGCCCTTGGCCAGGCCCGCGGTGAGCGCCGACGCCATCGTGTCACCCGCGCCGTGCGTGTGCGGCGTCGAATACCTCTTGCCTGGGAGCTCCACGAACGTCGAGCCGTCGAACAGGAGGTCCACGCACTCCGGGTCGGCCTGCAGGTGGCCGCTCTTGACCAGGACGTAGCGGGGGCCCATCCGGTGCAGCACGACCGCCGCGGTGTGCATGCCCTCACGGTCCTCGACGGTCATCCCGGTCAGCAGCCGGACCTCGTCGAGGTTCGGGGTCAGCACCGTCGCGCGCGGGAGCAGTTCGTCGCGCAACGCGTGCAGCCCCGCCTCGTCGAACAGCGGGTGGCCGTGCATCGACGCCGCGACCGGGTCCACGACGAACGGGATGCGCGCGTCCCGGCCGATTTCCGCCTTGTCGCACGCGGCGGCGACGGCGTGGATGATCTCGGCCGAGGCCAGCATGCCGGTCTTCGCCGCGCCGACGCCCATGTCCGCCGCCACCGCCTCGATCTGCCCGGCCACGATGTGCGGCGGCAGGTCGGCGCGGTCGTGCACGCCCAGGGTGTTCTGCACGGTGACGGCGGTGACCGCGACCAGGCCGTGCACCCCGCAGGTCAGGAACGTGCGGAGGTCCGCCTGGAGCCCGGCGGCGCCGCCGGAGTCCGACCCGGCGATCGTCAAGGCGGTCGGAAGGCTCGTCGTCATGGTGGTTTCCCGACTTCTGGTCTAGGCCAATCAGCCTCTTTTGCTTCATCAACAGTCAACCACGGTGGGACATTGTGAACGTTACTCACGTTCGAAGGAGCCTGGATGAAGCTCTTCTCGGTGGCCCTCCTCGCGGCCGCGCTCACGCTCTCCGGAGCGACCGCCGCCAGCGCCGACAGCCCCAAGCTGTCCCACGTCACGACCGTCGGCGTGCACAACACCTACGACCCGGCGGCCTACGGCTACCTCGCCCAGGCGCTCGACGCCGGCTCGTCGCTGATCGAGCTCGACGTCTGGCCCGACTTCTTCACCCACGAGTGGAAGGTCAGCCACTCGAACCCGTTGGGGAACAACAACAACTGCGTCGCGGCGACCTCGGCGTCGCAGCTCTACAGCGGCGGCAAGAACAAGAACCTGGAGTACTGCCTCGACGACATCCGGATCTGGCTGGCCGCCCACCCCGGGCACACGCCGATCACGCTCAAGCTGGAGATGAAGACCGGCTTCTCGGACAACACCGGCATGGGTCCCGACGAGCTGGACGCCACGTTCCGCTCGCACCTCGGCAGCGTCGCCTTCCGCCCGGCCGAGCTGCTCGGGAGCTACGCCACGCTGGACGACGCGGCCAAGGCGGACAACTGGCCGTCCGTGGACGCGCTGCGGGGCCGGGTGATCACCGAGATCATCCCGGGCACGGTCGAGGAGCAGAACCCGACCGACACGCTGAAGACCGACGTCGAATACGCGCGGTACCTGGTCGGCCTGAAGAACGCGGGCAGGCTCGGCGACGCGAACATCTTCCCGACCGTGCACGGCGCGGCCGGCGGTGACCCGCGGGACAAGTACACCGCCGACCTCAAGCCGTGGTTCGTGGTGTTCGACGGCGACGCGAACGCGTGGGTCACCCAGACCGGGCCGTGGTGGTACGACGCCAACCACTACTACGTGGTGATGACCGACGGGCAGAACGTCGCGCCGGCCATCGACGCCCACAACCCGACGGTCGACCAGGCCAACCAGCGCGTCGCCGACCTGGCGAAGCAGCACGCGTCGGTGGTCACTTCGGACTGGACCGGGCTCACGACGGTGCTGCCCCAGGTGCTCGCCCGCGGTTAGACGGTCAGCACGAGCTTGCCGGACACCCGGCCCGATTCACCCAGCTCGTGCGCCTTGGCCGCGTCCTCCAGCGGGAAGGTCTGCTCGACGCGGACCTTCAGCTGACCGGCCTCGATCAGCTCGACGAGGCCGGTCAGCCCGCCGCGGTCGGGTTCGACGAGGATCCTCTTCGTCCGCACGTGGTTTTCCGCCGCCTTCTGCGCCACCCGGTCGGCCACGCCGCTGGGCACGCCGATCAGCAGGCCGCCCTCCTTGATGGCGGGCAGCCAGCGCAGGTCGCTCTCCTCGCCGACCAGTCCGAAGTAGACGTCCACATCGGACGTGGTCGCGTCCGGGTCGCGGTAGTCGATCGGTTCGTCGACACCGAGCTCGCGCAGGAAGTCGTGCTTCTTCGCGCTGGCCGTGCCGATGACGTGCGCACCGCGGGCCTTGGCGATCTGCACGGCGAGGTGCCCGACCCCGCCCGCGGCGGCGTCGACGAACACCCGCTGTCCCTTGTGGACGCCGGCGACGTCGACCAGGCCCTGCCAGGCGGTCAGCCCGGCGAGCGGGAGGGCGGCGGCCTCGGCGAACGACAGCCCGGCCGGCTTGCGCACGAAGTGCCGCGAGGGCGCGGTGACGTACTCGGCGTAGGCGTTGGCCGGCCGCGGGAACCACGGCATGCCGAGGACTTCGTCGCCCTCTTCGACACCGGTCGCGCCGAAGCCGGCCTCCTCGACGACGCCGGCGACGTCCCAGCCGACGGTGAACGGCGGCTCGCCGAGGAACCCGCCCCCGCGCCGCACCTTCCAGTCGACCGGGTTGATCCCGGCGGCCTTCACCCGCACCAGGACCTCGGTCGGCCCGGGTTCGGGACGCGGTGCCTCGGTGACGCGGAGCACCTCCGGTCCGCCGAGGGCCTGCTGGGTCACGATGCGCATTGCTTCACTCCTTCTGTCTTGGGTCGGCTCCATCCTCGGGTGCTTGGTCACTTTTCGCCAGAAGGCACTAGTTGGTATCGTAGGTACCTGATGGATACCACCTGTGACCAGGGCGGACCCTGGGATGTCTACCTCCGCAACTGCCCGTGCCGCGACGTCCTCGACCTCCTGGCCAACAAGTGGACGGCCCTGGTCCTGGGCGCACTGGCCCGCGGGCCGCACCGCTTCGGCGAGCTGCGCCGCGCGGTCGACGGCATCAGCCAGAAGATGCTGACCCAGAACCTCCGCCAGCTGGAGCGCGACGGCTTCGTGACGCGCACGGTGTACCCGACAACGCCGCCGACGGTCGAGTACGCGCTGACGGAGATGGGTGCCGAGGTGGGCGCGCACCTGATCGCGTTGAGCACGTGGTCGCAGGCGAACTTCGGCCGCATCCGCTCGGCGCGCGAGGAGTACGACGGCCGGGAACTGCAGCCGGTCCGTTAGTTCTTGTCCAGCACCCAGAACGGCGAAACCGGGCCGACCCCGGCCCCCAGCGGGTAGGCCTCCGCCACGCACCGCTCGATGAACTTCTTCCCGGCCGCCACCGCGTCCGGGACCGAAGCGCCCTTCGCCAGCGACGCCGTGATCGCCGAGGCCAGGGTGTCACCGCCGCCGTGGGTGTTCTCCGTCTCGTACCTCGGCCCGCTGAGGGAGAGGTAATCGCGGCCGTCCGTCAGCAGGTCCACGCACTCGGCCGTGCCCTGCATGTGGCCGCCCTTGACCAGGACCCACTGCGAGCCGAACTCCAGCAGCGCGTCGGCCGCCGCCCGCTGGGAAGCGGAATCGTCCACCGAAACCCCGGTCAGCAGCCGGACTTCGTCGAGGTTCGGGGTGATCAGCGTCGCGCGCGGGAACAGCTCCGTGCGGATCGCCTCCAGGGCGTCCTCGCGCAGCAGCGCGTGGCCCGTCATCGACGCCGCCACCGGGTCGACCACCAACGGGAAGCCGGAACCCACCTCGTCCAGCGTCTTCGCCACCGAACGGATGATCTCCGCCGTGGCCAGCATGCCCGTCTTCGCCGCGTCGACGCCCATGTCCGACGCCACCGCCTTGATCTGCGCCGACACCACGTCGGCCGGGATCTCGGTGAAACCCTGCACGCCCAGCGAGTTCTGCACGGTGACCGCCGTCACCGCGACCAGTCCGTGGACGCCGTGCGCGAAGAACGTGCGCAGGTCCGCCTGGATGCCCGCACCACCGCCGGAGTCCGAGCCGGCGATGGTGAGGGCGGTCCGAGGGGTCATTGCCCCACCACGGGCAGGTACACCTTGCCACCGGACTCGGTGAACTCCGCCGACTTCGAAGCCATGCCGGCCTCGATGGCCTCCACAGTGGACAGACCGTGCTCCTCCGCGTACTTGCGGACGTCCTGCGTGATCCGCATGGAGCAGAACTTCGGGCCGCACATCGAGCAGAAGTGCGCGGTCTTGGCCGGCTCGGCGGGCAGCGTCTCGTCGTGGAACGAGCGTGCGGTGTCCGGGTCCAGCGACAGGTTGAACTGGTCGTTCCACCGGAACTCGAAGCGCGCCTTGGACAGCTCGTCGTCCCATTCCTGGGCGTACTTGTGGCCCTTGGCCAGGTCCGCGGCGTGCGCGGCGATCTTGTACGTGATCACGCCGGTCTTGACGTCGTCGCGGTTGGGCAGGCCCAGGTGCTCCTTCGGCGTCACGTAACACAGCATCGCCGTGCCGTACCAGCCGATCTGCGCCGCGCCGATGGCCGAGGTGATGTGGTCGTACGCCGGCGCGATGTCCGTCGCGAGCGGGCCGAGGGTGTAGAACGGTGCTTCGCCGCAGAGCTTTTCCTCGAGCTCGACGTTCTCCTTGATCTTGTGCATGGGCACGTGGCCGGGGCCCTCGATCATCACCTGGACGTCGTGCGAGCGCGCGATGTGCGTCAGTTCGCCCAGGGTCTCCAGCTCGGCGAACTGGGCGCGGTCGTTGGCGTCCGCAATGGACCCCGGGCGCAGGCCGTCACCCAAGGAGAACGTGACGTCGTACTGCCGCAGGATCTCGCAGAGTTCCTCGAAGTGCGTGTACAGGAACGATTCCTGGTGGTGCGCCAGGCACCACGCGGCCATGATCGACCCGCCGCGGCTGACGATCCCGGTGACGCGCCGGGCGGTCAGCGGGATGTACCGCAGCAGCACGCCGGCGTGCACGGTGACGTAGTCGACACCCTGCTCGCACTGCTCGACGATCGTGTCGCGGTACACCTCCCACGACAGCTTTTCCGGCTCCCCGTTGACCTTTTCCAGCGCCTGGTAGATCGGCACGGTGCCGACCGGGACCGGCGAGTTCCGGATGATCCACTCGCGCGTCTCGTGGATCCGCTTGCCGGTGGAGAGGTCCATGATCGTGTCGGCGCCCCAGCGGGTCGCCCACACCATCTTGTCGACCTCTTCCTCGACCGACGACCAGACGGCCGAGTTGCCCATGTTGGCGTTGATCTTCACCAGGAAGTTCTTGCCGATGATCATCGGCTCGGACTCGGGGTGCTTGCGGTTGACCGGGATCACCGCGCGGCCCCGGGCCACCTCGTCGCGCACGAACTCCGGGGAAACCCGTTCGCGCGCGGCGATGTACTCCATTTCCCGGGTGATGACGCCCTGTTTGGCCCACCCGAGCTGCGTGTTGTGCTCACGCCCGTCGGCCCAGCCGGCGCGCAGCCGGTGTAGTCCACTGTGGACGTCGATGGCCGCTTCCGGATCCGTGTAGGGGCCCGAAGTGTCGTAGACGTCGAAGTGTTCACCGTTGGACAGATCGATCCGGCGGGCCGGAACCCGCAGCCCGGATTCGGTCTGGTGGTACACCTTGCGCGAGCCGGTGATCGGCCCGGTCGTGACGTTCAGCGCAGCATTGCTTTCCAAAGCCGTCAACGACTTTCACTCCCTACGCCGGCATTACCCGGTCAGGTTCATGCGGTCGGTGACGCCTGCGAAACGCAAGTCACCCTCTCAGCCCGCCATGGCGCGAGCTCCCGCGTTGGTGTTGTGCCTCCGACCATGCCACGCCGGCGCGCGATACTCAAGTCACCCGACCAACTCTGCCGGTGTGGCGTAGACGTCGACCATGGCGCCGTTGCGCAGCACGGTGATCGGCAGTGCGGTGCCGATCACTTCCGCGAACAGCTGCCGCTGGATGCCCTGGGCGTCCGAGACGCGGGTGCGCCCGACGGTCAGCACGAGGTCGCCGGCGCGCAGGCCCGCCCGGTCGGCCGGGCCGCCGGACACCACTTCGTGCACCCGCAGCCCCGCGCGCTGCCCGGTGCGCTCGGCGACGTCGTCCGGCAGCGGCGCGGGCACACCGACCACGCCGAGGTACGCCCGCCGCACCCGGCCTTCGACGACGAGCGTGTCGATGATCCGCCGCGTGGTCGCGTTGATCGGGACGGCGAGGCCGAGCCCGACCCCGGCGACCGCGGTGTTGACGCCGACGACCCGGCCGGCGGAGTCGGCGAGCGCGCCGCCGGAGTTGCCGGGGTTGAGCGCGGCGTCGGTCTGGATGACGTCCTCGATCACGCGGGTGGTGCGCCCCTGCCGCACCGGCAGCGCCCGCCCGAGCGCGCTGACGACCCCGGCGGTGACGGTCCCGGAGAAGCCGAGCGGGTTCCCGACGGCGACGACGAGCTGGCCGACGACTAGCCGGTCGGCGTCGCCCAGCACGGCGGCGGCCGGCGTCTCGCCCCGGGCGCGCAGCACGGCGAGATCGGACAGCGGATCGGCGCCGACGACGTCGAAGGGCACTTCGCTGCCGTCGGCGAAGGTGGCGACCCCACGCCGGTGGTCGCTGACGACGTGGGCGTTGGTGAGCAGGTGCCCGTCCTCGGCGAAGACGACGGCCGAGCCGCTCCCGCGCGCGAGCTGCACACCGGCTACGTGCGGGGTGACGGTCTCGGCGACCGTGCTGACCACGCGCGAGTAGGCGTCCATCGCGTCGTCCATGTGCACCTCGATTACACCGTTGCAGGTAATACAAGTTTGCGCCCGCTTGAGCGGGAAGTCCGTTCGCTGTCCGTGAACCGGTTCACCGGACCAGTGACGGTCGGTGGTTCACCGGATCGGACCATGCGCCGGTGAAGGATCGGCGGCAGACTCCCAAGTCGCTTCTGTAACGGTGCAGAAGCGATCTTCTGTGGGGTTGATATGCGCAAACTCATTTCCGGCGCCTTCGCCGGCCTGCTGGTCACCGGCCTGATCCCGGCGACCGCGGTGGCCGCGGAAGAGGCTCCCGGGGCACCCGGGGCCCATCCGAGCTGGCTGCCCGCGAACAAGACCGGGTTCGGCACGGCCCACGACCGGTCGAGCAACGTCTGGTTCACCCTCCAGGGCGGCCAGATGTCCGAGGTCTACTACCCGGACCTGTCCACGCCGAGCGTCCGCTCGCTGAACTTCGTCGTCACCGACGGCCGCAGCTTCGCCGTCACCGACTACTCGGCGAAGTCGCAGCAGGTGCGGCGGACCGACGACGACAGCCTGACCTACGAGCAGACCATCACCGACGACCAGCACCGCTGGCGTCTCCGCAAGACCTACGTCACGGACCCGGCCGCGACGACCGTGCTGGTCGACGTCGACTTCCAGTCGCTCACCGGCCGGCCCTACCAGCTCTACGCGGTCGCCGACCCGGACCTGACCAACGACGGCTCGGACGACTCCGCCGCCCGCCAGGGCGACGCCGTCACCGCGCAGGACGCGTCGAACGCCGCCGCCCTCACCGCGAAGCCCGCGTTCACGAAGACGAGCGTCGGCTACGCGGGCGCGTCCGACGGGAACACCCAGCTCGCCAAGACCTTCAAGCTGGCGCAGTACGACACGGCCGAGAAGGGCAACGTCGTGCTGACCGGCCAGACGAACGCCGACGGTCTCCGCAACCGGCACGTCACCCTCGCCCTCGGCATGGGCGCGAAGGCCGCCGACGCGCTCGGCAGTGCACGGGCGTCGCAGCGACGCGGTGTCCGCGACATCACGCGCGCCTACGACCGCGGCTGGCAGCAGTACCTGCGGGGGGTCAGCAAGCCGCCGTCGTCGCTGAAGACCGACGCCGAGCGTGACCTCTACAAGGCGTCGATGCTCACCCTCGCGGCGAGCGAGGACAAGCACCACCCGGGCGCCTTCATCGCCTCGCCGAGCATGCCGTGGCGGTTCGGGAACAACGACCCGGAGTGGTCGCCGTCCGGCACCTACCACCTGGTCTGGCCGCGTGACCTCTACCAGATCGCGACCGGCCTGGCCGCCGGCGGCGACACGGCGGCGGCGAACCGCGCGGTGTCCTACATGTTCGGCACGCAGCAGCAGGCCGACGGGCACATGCCGCAGAACAGCCGGGTCGACGGCGTGCCGTACTGGACGTCGATCCAGCTCGACGAGACCGCGTTCCCGATCGTGCTCGCCCAGCAGCTCGGCCGGACCGACCTGTGGCCCGGCGTCCGCAAGGCCGCCGACTTCATCCTGGGCTACCGGGGGCCGGACGGGCAGCCGTCGCCGTACACGCAGCAGGAACGCTGGGAGGAGCAGGACGGCTGGTCCCCGTCGACGATCGCCTCGGTGATCGCCGGGCTTGTCTGCGCCGCGGACATCGCGTCGCACAACGGCGCTTCGGCGGACGCGGCCCGGTACCTCGCGGCGGCCGACAAGATGAAGGCCGACCTGCCGAAGCAGACGATCACCACGAACGGGCCGCTGTCGAAGGACCCGTACTTCGTCCGGCTGACGAAGGACGCCAACGCGAACAACGGGACGACGTACAACCTCGGCAACTCGAGCGTGACGATGGACCAGCGCGCGGTCACCGACGCGGGCTTCCTCGACCTGGTCCGGCTCGGCGTCTACCGCGCCGACGACCCGGTGATCCGCAACAGCGTGCGCGTGACCGACAAAGACATCGCGTTCACCACACCGACCGGCCAGTTCTGGCACCGCTACACGAAGGACGGCTATGGCGAGCAGGCCGACGGCTCGCCGTGGGACTACACCTTCCCGGCGGAGAGCCGCACCACGTTCGGCCGGCTCTGGCCGCTGCTCGCCGGCGAACGCGGCGAGTACGAACTGGCGCTCGGCGATCCGTCGTCGGCCGCGCGGCGGCTGCGTGACCTCGGCCGGGTGAGCAGCTCGGCGGAGACCATGCCGGAGCAGGTGTGGGACGAGAACCCGCCGTCCGGGCAGACCGGCTTCCCGGCCGGCACGCCGAACACCTCGGCGACCCCGCTGGCCTGGACGCACGCCCAGTACGTCCGGCTCGCCTGGGACGTCCGGGCGGGCTCGGTCCTGGAGACGCCGCGCGTCGTCCGGTGCCACTTCCTCGGCTGCTGAAAACGGCGAAGGGTCCCTCGTGCGCGAGGGGCCCTTCGTGGTCTCAGATGACGGCGCCGTCGTCCTCGGGGGTGCGCGGCGGCAGCCACGAGTTGCCCGGCACGCCCCACTTGTTCGACTTCAGCATCTTCTTCGCGGCGCGCGCGTGCCGGCCGACCAGGCGGTCGAGGTAGATGTACCCGTCCAGGTGGTCGGTCTCGTGCTGCAGGCAGCGCGCGAAGTAGCCGGTGCCCTCGACCTCGATCGGGTTGCCGTCGAGGTCGGCGCCGGTCACCTTCGCCCACTTCGCGCGGCCCGTCGGGTACGACTCGCCGGGCGCCGAGAGGCAGCCCTCCCAGTCGTCGTCCGGGTCCGGCATGGTCTCCGGGATCTCCGACGTCTCGAGCTTCGGGTTGACGACGACGCCCTTGTGCCGCACGCCCTCGTCGTCCGGGCAGTCGTAGACGAACACCCGCAGATCGAGGCCGATCTGGTTGGCCGCGAGGCCGACGCCCTCGGCGGCGTACATCGTCTCGAACATGTCGTCCACGAGCGTGCGCAGCTTCTCGTCGAACTCGGTGATCTCCCGAGTCGGCTGGTGCAGCACGGGTTCGCCGGCGATCACGATGGGGTGGATGGTCACGGCGAGCCAGTTTAGTCGGACCCCTCTGGTAGACCTGCATCAGACCGTGACGCGCCGACGTCGATGCCCACGTCGGTGCGTGCTTCCGTGGTTGAATGGCGCCCGCGGAAGAGCTAGGTCTGATTCGCCATGACGCCCGATTGAGAGGGACTCGGATGGACGCCGCGGAGTCGATGGCTGAGCCGCAGCCGTCGCCGCCGAAGCCCGTGCCCGGCCTGACCGAACGCGAGGTCGAGATCCTCGCCTTCGAGCGCCAGTGGTGGCGGCACGCCGGGGCGAAGGAGAACGCCATCCGCGAACGCTTCGACTTGTCTGCGACGCGCTACTACCAGCTGCTCAACAAGCTGCTGGAGAAGCCGGAGGCGATCGAAGCCGACCCGATGCTGGTGAAGCGGCTGCGCAAGACGCGTGCCGCCCGCCAGCGCAAGCGAGGCGCCCGGCGACTGGGGATCGAGCTGAAATGAGTGTGTTTTCCGGAATGTCCCGGCCGATGAAGGCCGCGGGCGTCGCGTTGGTCGGGGTGGCCATCATCGCCGCCGTCATCGGCGGGATCACCGCGCTGGGCGGGGGTGACGGGTCGAACGAAGCCGGGCCGAGCGGCACTTCTCCGACGCCGTCGGGCTCGTCCTCGGCACCGCCGTCGACGTCGTCTTCGGCTTCTTCTTCGACGTCTTCGTCCTCGGCGAGCCCTTCGTCACCCACGCCGCCGTCGCCGAGCTCGCCGGCCCCCGGCCAGCCGACGTCGGCCGGTCCCGGCCAGCCCGGTCAGCCGGGTGGTGACCAGCAGGCGTCCAACAAGTGGGTGACCGTCCGGGTGTTCAACAACTCGACGGTCAAGGGCCTGGCGGACCGCGCGGCCGAGGACTTCCGCGGTTCCGGGTGGAACGTCAACGAGGTCAGCAACTACTCCCAGGGCATCATCCCGACGACGACGGCGTTCTACCGCCCGGGCACCGACGAGGAAGCCGCGGCCAAGCAGCTCGCCCAGGAGTTCGGCATCAAGGCCGAGCCGCGCTTCGAGGGCATCCAGAACGCAAGCCCCGGCGTGATCGTCATCGTGACGAAGGAATACCAGAGCGGCCACAAGGGCAGCTGACCCGCACCTAGCGTGATCCGAACGCCGACACGCGTGATCGAGCAGTCGACACGCGTGATTGGGCAGTCGACACGCGTGATCAGAAGGTCGACACGCCGTGGCCGGCCGGCTCCGCCCGTGTCGTCCCTTCAATCACGCGTGTCGACCCTTCAGTCACCGGTCTGGGTCTTCGCGTAGGCCTCCAGGGCCGCCAGCTGGGCCGGGTCGAGGCTCGGCCGGACCGTCTTCCGAGCCGTCTCCAGGTGGGCCGCGGTGACTTCGCGGGCCTCCAGGGACTCGCGCATCGCCGTCAACGCCGCTTCGCGGATCAGGGCCGCGCAGTCGGCCGCCGAGTAACCGTCCAGAGTGGACGCCACCGCGGCGAGGTCGACGTCCTCGGCCAGCGGGGTGTTCTTCGAGCTGGCCGCGAGGATCGCCGCGCGGGCCTCGGCGTCCGGCGGCGGCACGTAGACGCGGCGCTCGAGCCGTCCGGGCCGCAGCAGTGCCGGGTCGACCAGCTCCGGCCGGTTCGTCGCGCCCAGGACGACGACCTCGCGCATCGGCTCGACGCCGTCGAGCTCGGTGAGCAGGGCGGCGACCACGCGGTCGGCGACGCCGGAGTCCGACGACTGGCCGCGGCGCGGGGCCAGCGCGTCGATCTCGTCCAGGAAGATCAGCGCGGGCGCGGCTTCGGCGGCCCGGCGGAACAGCTCGCGCACCGCGCGCTCGGACTCGCCGACCCACTTGTCCATCAGCTCGGCGCCCTTGACCGCGAAGACGTTCAGCGCGCCGGTGCCGGCCAGCGCCCGCACGAGGAACGTCTTGCCACCGCCGGGCGGCCCGTACAGCAGCACCCCGCGCGGCGGTTCGACGCCGAGCCGGGCGAACGAGTCCGGGTACCGCAGCGGCCACAGCACGGCCTCGGTGAGGGACTGCTTGACGTCGACCATGTCGCCGACGTCGTCCAAGGTCAGCCCGCCGGTGGCCAGGTTGTCCGAAGTGGACATCGAGACCGGCCGGACGGTGGCCAGCGCGTCCAGCAGGTCCTGCTGCGAGATGCGCGGCTCGTCGGTGTCGCGCTGGCGCAGGGCGGCGCGCAGGGCCGCGTCGCGGCGCAGCGCGATCAGGTCCGCCGCGACGAAGCCCGGGGTCCGCTCGGCGAGGACGCCGCAGTCGATGCCGGCGTCGAGCGGGACGTCGCGGAGCAGGACGTTCAGCAGCTCACGGCGGGTTTTCGCGTCCGGGAGAGCCAGGCCGAGCTCGCGGTCCAGCAGGTCGGCGGCGCGCAGCCGCGGGTCGGCCGACTCCGCACGGGCCGTCGTCGCGACGACGGCGAACCGGTCACGTTTGAGGGCGGTCCTCAGCTCCTCCAGCACGACCGTGGCCACCGGCGGGGGAGTCGTCGCGGGCAGTAGCGCGTCGACGTCGGTGAGCAGGAGGACCGAGGGGCCTTCGGCGCCGCGGATGGCCTCGCGCAGGCGTGCGACGGCGACGTTCGGGTCCAGCACCGCGAGGTTCGGCGCGGCCAGCGGGATGATCCCGATCCCGGCGTCGTGGGCCACCGACCGCACGAGCGTCGCCTTGCCGACGCCTTCGGGGCCGGACAGCAGGACGCCGAGGTGGGCGGGCGCGCCGAGCCGGGCCAGCAGCTCGGGCCGGTGGAACGCGAGGTCGAACCACTCGGTGAGCTTGCGCGCGGCGGCTTCGGCGCCGACCAGGTCGGCCAGCGGGACGGCCGGCTCTTCTTCGGCGGTGACCTCGTCTTCGACGATCTCGGCGTCGATCCACTCCTCGGCCGCGGTGACGGCTTCGGCGCGGACCAGCGCGGTCGCCGTCCGCGGCGCGGCGGGCTCGGCGGCCGGGCGCGCCCCGTCCCGCCAGGTGACCACTGTGGACGGTCCGACCGCGACGGTGCCGGCCGGTTCGGTGGCGGTGACGGTGAGCAGCTCGTTCGTCCAGGTCGCGCCGATCGCGCGGGACAGCTGGCCGCGGAGCCCGGCCGGGTCCGACCCCGGTGACGGGGCGAGGTCCTGGGGCAGCAGCGAAACGGCGTCGCCGACGGTCAGCACCTTGCCGATCAGGGCGAGCCGCAGCATGTGCGGGCTGACCGAGACGCTGGCCAGCCGCGACCCGGCGACGGTGACGGTCTTGGCGGCCGCGACGTCGGCGGGCGCGACGACGACCTCCGCGCCCTCGGTGACGCCGAGGTTCGACATGGTGACGTCGTCGGTGAGCACCACCCCGGGCACCCCGGTCTCGTCGGCGGGCGCGGCGAGCGCGGCGCTGACCCGCGCCCCGGTGAGGTGGACGGCGTCCCAGGCCCGCAGGCCCAGCGCGTCGAGGACTTCGGGGTGCAGCCGGACGACGCCGCGGCGGGTGTCCAGCGCCGACGGCGTGTGCCGGACGGTCAGCGTGATCTGCGGGTGGCTCACGCCGTTCACCCTAGCGAGCCGCCGCCCCCGAGGACCTCGTGTCGACCCTCCAATCACGCGAGTCGACCTTCCGATCACGCGTGTCGACCCCTCGATCACGGATCTCGCGTGATCGGAGGTGTAACTCGCGTGATTGGGGAGCGATCTCGCGTGATTGAAGGGTCGACACGCGTGATTGAAGGGACGACACGGTTACTTGCGGCGGAGGCCGATCTGGCGCCAGGAGCGGCGGCGCTGGCCGTTTTCCGAGGTGACGCGGGGGGTGCGGACCGTCTCGCGGGGGAGGCGGACGGCGCGCATGGCCGCGCCCGCGACGCGGCGGCGCAGCGGCGGGCGCAGGCCGAGGCGGCGGGTGGAGCGGGCGCGGCGGATCGCGCGGCGCTCGCTCGGGGGGACCGTCCAGGCCTCGGGGTGCGCCGCCAGCCAGCGGTGCCGGTGGATCGAGTACGGGATGTGCGCCAGGTACAGCACCATCGCCACGAGCAGCGCGACCAGCGGGAACTGGATGATCGCCGCGGCCAGCAACGCCACGCCCAGCAGCAGCGGGGCGATCGCCTTCGGCGGGGCCTTGACCGTCTTCAACGACAGCGTCGGGATGCGGCTGATCAGCAGCGCCGCGATGGCGACCGTCCACGCCCACACGACGTACTGCGACGACCACCACCCCTCGCCCCACTGCAGGTACGCCACCAGCGGCAGCATCCCCAGGAGGCCGCCCGCGGGCGCCGGGACGCCGACGAAGAACTCGCTCGCGTACGGCGGCTGCTCGGTGTCGTCCAGCAGCGTGTTGAACCGGGCCAGCCGCAGGATCATGCAGACGGCGAAGATCAGCGACGCCACCCAGCCGATCCGGTCCGCGCCCGTCTGCCACACGTAGATCACCAGCGCCGGCGCGACGCCGAACGAGATGCCGTCGGACAGCGAGTCGAGCTCCGCGCCCATCTTCGACGTCGCGTCCAGCAGCCGCGCGATCCGGCCGTCCAGGCTGTCGAGCACCGCCGCGATGCCGATCGAGGCGATCGCCATCGCGTAGTTCTTGGTCAGCGCGAACTGCACGGCCGACAGGCCCGCGCACAGCGCCAGCACGGTGATGGCGTTCGGCAGCAGCCGGACGCCCGGGGTGGTCACGCGGACCATCGATCAGCCCTTCGAAGGCGTGGCAGGGAGTTCCGCGATGACCGTCTCGCCGCCGATCGTGCGCTGGCCCTTGCTGACCAGCACGGTCGAGCCCGGCGGGAGGTAGAGGTCGACCCGCGAGCCGAACCGGATGATGCCGTACGTCGACGCGGCGGCGACCTTGTCGCCCTCGCGGATCTCGCAGAGGATGCGGCGCGCGACCAGGCCGGCGATCTGCACGACGACCAGCTCGTGGCCGTCTTCGGTGCGCATGAGCACGGAGTTGCGCTCGTTGTCGTCGCTCGCCTTGTCCAGGTCCGCGGACAGGAACTTGCCCGGCCGGTAGGCGACCCGCTCGATCACGCCGTTCGACGGCACGCGCTGGACGTGCACGTCGAACACCGAGAGGAACACCGAGACGCGCATCCGCGGCTCGGCCGGCAGGCCGAGCTCGGCGGGCGGGACGGCTTCCTCGATCAGCGACACGAGACCGTCGGCCGAGGCGAGCGCGACGCCGTCACGCGGCGGCGGGACCCGCTTCGGCTCGCGGAAGAACGCGGCCATGGCCACCGTCGTCAGCGCGCCCAGGACACCGAGGCGCTTGGAGAACCGGCGCGCGAGCAGGGTCGCGGCGACGCCGCCCGCCACGAACGGGCGACCGGCGGGGTGCATCGGCGGCAGCGTCTCGCGGGCGAGCTGGAGGGCGTGGGCGACGGGGTTGCCGGCGGAATCCGGCCGGGTGCCGCTCATGGTCGGGTCCCCTGGTTTCGTGTCGGAAGAACGGATCGGCGCCGTTTCCGGCGGCCGCGTACGGGCGCCCCCACGCTACCGCTGCCCCAGGTGAGCGTGTCCGCGCGCCCCTGCCGGACTCCTCCGGGAGGGGGTCACCGCGGCGGGTGGGAAAGATCGCCGCGTCGTAACACATGGTCGATTTCGCCGATGACACTGAGTAGTTGCCGCCGTTCGGGGCGCTGCCCCGCCTGACCTGTGAGGACCGATGAGCGACCGCCACGATCCCGCCGAAGCCCGGCTTCGCGAGCTTCTGGGCGCGTGGCGTCGGGAGATCGACGAGGTGCCGGTGCCGTCGCTCGTCGACCCGCTGCGCGCGGTCGACGTCGTCATCGAGGCGAAGAAGGCGAGGAACCGGGGCCGGGTGCATCCGCCCCCCGACGGCGCACGCACCCGGCCACCGGGAGATGCGCGTGAGGGAAGAGTTTAGCGGCGAACGGCCCGTTGATCACCGTTCGTTCGGCGAAAGTTACCAACGGTCATTCGGACGCCGGGCCAGACCGCTCGCGAGCCGCAGGATCGCCAGCAGCACGACCGCGCCGAGGATGGCCACGCCGAAGCTCGGGAAGTCGAAGTCGAACGTCTTCGCCTGGCCGGTCGCGAGCCGGTAGAGCAGCCCGCCCAGGGCGGCGCCGACGACCCCGACGAGCACGCTGACCAGGCAACCCTGCCGCCGCCGCTCGCGGCCGCCGACGACCAGGTTCGCGGCCCAGCCGACGATCGCGCCGAAGATCACCCATGCGACGAAACCCATGACCGAAGCTTACCCGGGCAGACGTACAAGCACCATTGCACAAGAACTCTTGCACAACTACTCTTGTGCGTCATGAGCGACGACATCCGGGAGATCCGGGATTCGAAGGTGCTGGCCGCCATGTCCCACCAGCTGCGGCGCCGGCTCCTGGAACTGCTCCACCTCGACGGCCCGGCGACGGCGTCGGTGCTCGCGGCGAAGACCGGCCAAGCGGTCGGCAACGTCAGCCACCACATGAAGGTGCTGGCCGCCGCGAAACTGGTCGAAGAAGCCCCGGAACTGGCCCGTGACCAGCGAGAACGCTGGTGGAAGCGCAGCGCGAGGACACTGCGGTGGGCCGCGGCCGACTTCCCGGGCGACCCGGTCGCCGAAGCCGCCGAGGTCCTCGTGCTCGACCACCAGACGGCGGTCGCCCGCGAATGGATCGCGAACCGCGAGACCTACCCGGAGGAGTGGCGCGGGGCGCCGTTCAGCATCGACACGTGGGTCCGGCTGTCGCGCGACGAACTCGACGAGCTCAACGAGCGGATCTTCCTCCTGATCAGCGAGTTCGAGAACCGCACCGAACCCGGGGACGGCGTCGAGCGCCGCCCGGTCTTCTTCGCCGCGCGAGCGTCGCTGGGCA
This sequence comes from Amycolatopsis sp. NPDC003731, assembly GCF_053586895.1. Classification (NCBI taxonomy): domain Bacteria; kingdom Bacillati; phylum Actinomycetota; class Actinomycetes; order Pseudonocardiales; family Pseudonocardiaceae; genus Amycolatopsis; species Amycolatopsis sp. NPDC003731. The sequence continues at coordinate 21,048 of NZ_JBSFNC010000059.1, forward strand.
AGCCGTGAAGGGGCTCTGGGGGAACCGGGACTTCCGGCTGCTCTGGACCGGCGAGACCACGAGCATGCTCGGCAGCATGGTCGCGACGACGGCGTTGCCGCTGGTCGCGGTGGTCACGCTCCAGGCGAGCACCTTCCAGGTCGCGCTGCTGGACGCGGTGGCCTGGCTGCCGTGGCTGCTGGTCGGTCTGCCCGCAGGCGCGTGGGTCGACCGGCTGGCGAAGCGCCCGGTGATGCTCGCCTGCAACACGGTGTCGATGGCGGTGTTCGGCAGTGTCCCGGTCGTGGCCGCGTTCGGGGAGCTCACCATGCCTTACCTGCTGGCCGCCGCTTTGCTCGGCGGGGTGGCGAAGGTGTTCTTCACCCTCGCCTACCGCGCGTACGTGCCCGCGCTCGTCGGCGACCGCGAACTGCTCGAAGCCAACGCGAAGCTCCAGGGCAGCGAGTCCGCGACCCAGGTCGCCGGGCCGGGCCTGGCCGGGTTGCTGGCCCAGGTGTTCGGCCCGGTCAGCGGGGTTCTCGCGGACGCGGTCAGCTTCGGCGTCTCCGTGCTGTGCGTGCGGGCGATCCGGGCGCGCGAGACCGTGGTGCCGCCTCCGCGCACCCGCTTGCGTCACCAGATCGCCGAAGGGCTGCGGTTCGTGGTGGCCGACCGCTACCTGCGGACGCTGATGGTGTTCGGTGCCGTCTCCAACGTCGCGCTCGCCGGGTACAGCGCGATCCAGATCGTTTTCCTGTCCCGCACGCTCGCCGCCGCACCCGGTCTGGTCGGCCTGGTGCTGGCGCTCGCCGCGGGCGGCGGGGTGCTCGGTGCGGTGCTGGCCGGGCGGCTCGGCGCGCGCTTCGGCACCGCCCGCGCGTTCCTGCTCTGCGAGGCGTTCGCCGCGCCGATGCTGTTGCTCGCGCCGCTGAGCGGGCCCGGCTGGGGACTCGTGCTGTTCGTGCTCGCGGTCTTCGGGGTGTGCGCGGGCGTCGTCGCCTCGAACGTGCTGACCACGACGTTCCGGCAGCAGTATTGCCCGCCCGAGCTGTTCAGCCGGATCAACTCGAGCACCTCGATCGTCAACTACGGCACCATCCCGCTGGCCGGGGTGTTCAGCGGCGTGCTGGGCGAGGCGATCGGCGTTCGCCAGACGCTCTGGGTGCTGGCCGGGGTGCTGCTCGCCGCGCTGGCGATGCTCGTCCCGCTGGCGAAGCTGCGGGACTTCCCGGTCAGAGCAGCAGCACGTCCACCTCTTCCCCTTCCCCAGCCGATGTGACGTCCTCCGGGAGCACGATCAGGCAGTTGGCCTGGGTGAACGCGGCCAGCAGGTGCGAGCCCGGGCCGCCGCGGGGGCCGACGATGCCGGTGACCTCCCGGTCGGACGGGGTGAACACGCCCCGGCGGTACTGGCGGCGCCCGGACGGCGAGGTCATCGCCTCGGTCAGCCGGGCCCGCACCCGCCGCCGCGAGACGTCGGTGTGGCCGAGTGCGGTCAGGATCGCCGGGCGCAGGAACGCCTCGAACGACACCAGCACGCTGACCGGGTTGCCGGGCAGCGCCACCACGGGCACGTCGTGCCAGCGCCCGCTGCCCTGCGGCCCGCCCGGCTGCATGGCGATCTTCGCGAACTCGACGCCCTGGCCGGTCAGGGCGTCCTTCACCACTTCGTACGCGCCCGCGCTGACGCCGCCGGAGGTGACCAGCAGGTCGGCGCCCGCCAGCCTGGGCTCGATGACCTTGCGGAACTCCTCGACGTCGTCGACGACGCTGCGGACCACCTCGACCTCGCAGCCGAGGCCGCGGATCGCCGCGGCGAGCATCACGCTGTTGGACTCGTAGATCTGGCCGTGGCGCAGCGGGGCGGGTGCGTCGATCAGCTCGGTGCCGGTCGAGGCCACCACCACCCGCAGCGGCCGGTGCACCCGCACCTCGGCGAGCCCGACCGCGGCCGCGAGGCCCAGCTGCGAGTGGCCCAGCACGGTGCCGGCGTGCAGGGCGACGTCGCCGTCGACGACGTCCTCGCCGGCGCGCCGGATGTGCGCGCCTTCGCGGGCGGGCGCCGAAATGGTCACCTGCGACGTGCCGCCGTCGGTGTCCTCGACCATCACGACGGCGTCCGCGCCCGGTGGCAGCGGCGCGCCGGTCATGATCCGGTGCGCGGTGCCCGGTTCGAGGGGCCGGACGTCGACCCGGCCCGCCGGGATGTCGTCGGCGACCGGCAGGGTCACCGGGGCGGTGGTGACGTCGGCCGCGCGGACCGCGTAGCCGTCCATCGCGGAGTTGTCGAAGGGCGGCAGCGAGACGCCGGCGCGCACGTCTTCGGCCAGGACGAGGCCGGCCGCGGCGGCGAGGGGCAGCGTGGTCGCGGGGGCCGTGCCGAGGAGCGCGGCGACGCGGTCGCGGTAGTCGTCGACGGAGATCACCGGACCATCCTCCCCGCCATCGGCGGGCGTGCAAGACTCTGCCCCGTCACAGGCACGCCGGATGGGGAGCACGCATGCAGGTCGGAATCCGTCAACAGCCTTCGTTCGCCGTCGCCCGGCTGATGCTGGCGCCCGGCGAGCCGTGCCAGGTCGAGTCCGGCGCGATGATGGCGACCAGCTACGGCGTGCAGGTGCAGTCGCAGGCCCAGGGCGGGATCATGAAGGGCCTGGGCCGCGCGTTCCTCTCCGGAGAGTCCTTCTTCATCTCCACCTTCACCGCCCCGCCGAACGGCGGCTGGGTCGACGTCGCCGCCAACCTGCCCGGCGACATCCAGGTGATCACCCTCGACGGCCGCACCGGCTGGGCCGTCACCCGCGGCTGCTGGCTCGCGTCGTCGCACGGCGTGCAGACCGAGACCAAGTGGGGCGGGGTGAAGAACCTGATGGGCGGCGAGGGCGGCTTCCTGACCCACGCCACCGGCCAGGGCCAGCTGCTCGTCTCCTGCTACGGCGCGGTCGAGACCATCACGCTGCAGCAGGGCGAGATGGTGACCATCGACACCGGGCACGTCGTCGCCTACGCCGACACCGTGCAGTACCAGATCCGGAAGGTCGCGCAGGGCATCATCCAGTCGATGAAGAGCGGCGAAGGCCTGGTGTTCGACTTCGTCGGTCCCGGCCAGATCATGACGCAGACGCGCAATCCGTCCGCGCTGATCAGCTGGATCGTCTCCCACGTCCCGTCTCGCTGATGCGCGTCCAGACCCGGCACACGCCCGCCTTCGGGGTCGCCCGCGTCCTGCTGGACCCGGGCGAGGCCGTCCGTGCCGCGCCGGAAACCCTGCTCGCCAGCCGGTTCGGCGTCTCCGAGGCACCGGCCGGCCGGGCCGGTGCCCGCACGGGCAAGAGCGCGGTGTTCGTCTACACCGCGCCCTCCGACGGCGGCTGGATCGACTTCGCGCCGCTGCGCCCCGGCGACGTCTACCCGCTCGACGTCGGCGGCGGCACGGGCTGGTCGGTGCACCGCGACGCGGTCCTGGTGCGGCCGTCGTCGGTCCGGCACGACACCGGCTGGGGCCCGCTGCAGCAGCTCTTCGGCGCCGACTCGGGGTTCCTCGAGCACTACAGCGGAACCGGGCCGCTGGTGCTGGCCGCGCCCGGCCCGGTGGACGCCTTCGAGCTCGGCCAGGGCGAGCTCGTCACGGTCCGGCCGGACTACCTGCTGGCCTACCCCGACACCGTCCAGTGCCGGTTGCGGGCCCTCGATCCGGGCGGGCCGCAGTCGTTGCGCACGGGCGAAGGGCTCGCCCTCGACTTCGCCGGCCCCGGGACGGTGCTCGTGCACGCGCGGAACAGACGCCTTTCGGGTTCGTGATCTTCGGACGAATTGCCCATTGCCGAGGGGAATAATTCCGGTAGCGTGATTGGCACTTCCGCCGCTGGCCTCCGCTCGGGCCAGCGGATCCTTTGTGCTGAGGGAGGGCGCCGTGGCTGTCGGCACCGTCAAATGGTTCAACTCGGAAAAGGGCTACGGGTTCATCGAATCCACGGAGGGGCCGGACGTGTTCGTCCACTATTCGGCCATCCAGTCCGAAGGATTCCGCACTCTGGACGAAGGCGACCGCGTCGAGTTCGAAGTGCAGTCCGGTCGGGACGGCCGTAGCCAGGCAGCCGACGTCCGAAAGGTTTCGTAACACGCTCCTCCGCTGATCGGTGAACCCCCGGCAGGCGCCGAACCAGGGGCGTTAGGCTGCGGGCGTGACAGGCGATGTGTCGGGGGACCTCACCGGTCGCCGGCTGGGCAACTACCGCATCGACGGGGTGCTCGGCAAAGGCGGCATGAGCGTGACCTACAAGGCCACGGACGTGCGGCTCGGCCGCAAGGTGGCCCTGAAGGTCATCGGTGACCACCTCGGGGCCGACGCCGAGTTCCGCGAACGGTTCGTCGACGAGGCGCGCAACACGTCCGCGATCGACCACGCCAACGTCGTGCCGCTGTACGACTTCGGCGAGCTCGACGGCATGCTCTACATCGCCATGCGCATGGTCGACGGCGGCGATCTCGCCGGGCTGATCGCGGGCGGTGCCATCGGGCCCGCGCGCGCACTGACGATGCTCGACCAGGTCGCCGACGCCCTCGACACGCTGCACAACCGTGGTCTGGTCCACCTCGACGTCAAGCCGGCGAACGTGCTGGTGACGAAGAAGGAGACCGCACGCGAACACGTGTACGTCGCCGACTTCGGGCTGACCCGGCGCGGCGCGACCGGGCACCGGACGCGCGGCGGCGACTTCCTCGGCTCGCCCACGTACGCGGCCCCCGAGCACCTGCGCGGGGAGCCGCTGGACGGGCGCACCGACCAGTACGCGCTGACGTGCGTCCTCTACGCCTGCCTCACCGGCAGCCCGCCGTTCAAGGGCGACGTCCCGACGGTGATCAAGGGCCACCTCAACGGCGAGCCGCCGGCGATCTCCCGCGCCGTCGCGCTGCCGCCGGCGATCGACGAGGTGATCCGGCGCGGCATGGCCAAGAACCCGGCCGACCGCTACCCCAGCTGCGTCGAGATGGTCGCGGCCGCCCGCCGCGCGCTCGGCCCGCTCGCCACGTCGGACACCCCGCCGGGTCCGCCCGGGTCCCATTCGGGCGGAATCCCCGCGCCGCAGCGTCCTGGTCAGGTACAACAGGGGCCGCACCAGAACAGCGCACCGCAGGGAGAGGGGGCCCCCGTGCACCCGTACGGAGGACAGCAGCAGCCCGGCTACGGCCAAGGGCCGCACGGGCCGGGCGGTCCGGGTGGGCCGCAGGGGCCGCCGCCGGGGATGCCGCCGCAGGGCCCGCCGCCCGGGTACGGCTACCCGCAGCAGCAGGGGATGCCGCCGCAGGGGATGCCACCCCAAGGCCCGCCGCCCGGGTACGGCTACCCCCAGCAGCCGGGCCTGCCCCCGCCGGGCTACGGCCAGGACCCGATGCGGCTGCGCCCGCCGATGCCCGCGGGCGGCGCCGGCGCGTTCGAGCAGCCGAAGAGCGGCGGCGGCAAGAAGTGGCTCTTCGTCGTGCTGGGCCTGGTCGTGGTGGCCGGCCTGGTCGTCGGCGCGATCTTCCTCTTCAGTGACAGCGGCGGCGGTGGGGGCGGCCAGACGCCCGCGCCGAACATCCCGGTCGGTCCCGACGGCGGCTCGTCGACGAACGCGCCTTCGTCGCTGAACGCACCGCCGACGTCGATCAGCATCAAGCCGAGTTCCTGATCGTGCGACGCTGAGCTGGGTTTCTTGCACTCTCCCCCCGAGAGTGCTAAACACGAACTTGGCACTCGACGCCGTCGAGTGCCAAAGGTCGGGACGGTGAGGCTGACCCCCACCCGGGTCCAGTCGTCCGTCGCGGGCACCGAGCCTGGCCGAGGAAAGAGTCCTGCTGCCGCCGCTGAAGACAAGCGCGGCGGTGGCGCCCAATACCGGAGGACCACACCGCAATGGCCAAACTGATCGCGTTCGACGAGGACGCCCGCCGCGGTCTTGAGCGCGGCTTGAACACCCTCGCCGAAGCCGTCAAGGTGACCCTCGGCCCGCGGGGCCGGAACGTCGTGCTCGAAAAGAAGTGGGGCGCGCCGACCATCACCAACGACGGTGTCTCCATCGCCAAGGAGATCGAGCTCGAGGACCCGTGGGAGAAGATCGGGGCCGAGCTCGTCAAGGAAGTTGCCAAGAAGACCGACGACGTCGCGGGTGACGGCACCACCACCGCCACCGTGCTCGCCCAGGCGCTCGTGCGCGAGGGCCTGCGCAACGTCGCCGCCGGCGCCGACCCGATCAGCCTGAAGCGGGGCATCGAGGCGGCCGTCGAGGCCGTCACCGAGCAGCTGCACAAGGCCGCCGTGCAGATCGAGACCAAGGAGCAGATCGCTGCTACCGCCTCGATCTCGGCCGCGGACCGCACCATCGGCGAGCTGATCGCCGAGGCGCTGGACAAGGTCGGCAAGGAAGGCGTCGTCACCGTCGAGGAGAGCAACACCTTCGGGCTCGAGCTCGAGCTCACCGAGGGCATGCGCTTCGACAAGGGCTACATCTCCGGTTACTTCGTGACCGACCCGGAGCGTCAGGAAGCCGAGCTCGAGGACCCGTACATCCTCCTCTTCGGCTCCAAGATCTCCACCGTCAAGGACGTGCTGCCGCTGCTGGAGAAGGTCATCCAGTCCGGCAAGCCGCTGCTGATCATCGCCGAGGACGTCGAGGGCGAGGCGCTGGCCACCCTGATCGTCAACAAGATGCGCGGCACCTTCAAGTCCGTCGCCGTCAAGGCCCCGGGCTTCGGTGACCGCCGCAAGGCGATCCTGCAGGACATCGCGATCCTGACCGGTGGCCAGGTCATCTCCGAGGACGTCGGCCTCAAGCTGGAGAACGCGGACCTGTCCCTGCTGGGCAAGGCCCGCAAGGCCGTCATCACCAAGGACGAGACGACCATCGTCGAGGGTGCGGGCGACGCCGACCAGATCCAGGGTCGCGTCAACCAGATCCGCGCCGAGATCGAGAACTCGGACTCGGACTACGACCGCGAGAAGCTGCAGGAGCGGCTCGCGAAGCTGGCCGGCGGCGTGGCCGTCATCAAGGCCGGCGCCGCGACCGAGGTCGAGCTCAAGGAGCGCAAGCACCGCATCGAGGACGCGGTGCGCAACGCGAAGGCCGCCGTGGAAGAGGGCATCGTCGCCGGTGGTGGCGTGGCCCTGATCCAGGCCGCCGAGGCCGCGTTCGCGGGCCTGAAGCTCGAGGGCGACGAGGCCACTGGTGCCAACATCGTCAAGGTGGCCGTCGAGGCCCCGCTCAAGCAGATCGCGATCAACGCCGGCCTCGAGGGCGGCGTCGTGGTGGAGAAGGTCAAGGGCCTGCCGCAGGGTCACGGCCTCAACGCCGCCACGGGTGTCTACGAGGACCTGCTCGCCGCCGGCGTGCCGGACCCGACGAAGGTCACCCGCTCCGCGCTGCAGAACGCCGCTTCCATCGCGGCGCTGTTCCTGACCACCGAGGCCGTCGTGGCGGACAAGCCGGAGAAGGCTTCGGCCGCTCCCGCCGACCCGTCCGGTGGCATGGGTGGCATGGACTTCTGAGCCACGCTCGAAAAGAGCCCGGTCCGCTTCGGCGGGCCGGGCTTTTTCTATGGCTTGGTGAAGAACCAGACGGCGTAGGCACCGACGATCACGACACCGAGAGCGAGCACGCCCAGGCCCCCGAGCCAGGCGGTGCTCTTCCGGTCGGCTTCCAGGCCGACGACGATGGCGCCGATGCCGGTGAGCATGACCCAGATCGCCAGCGCCGCGGCGGTGTAGAGCACGGTCCTGGCGGCCCTCACCCCGCCGGTGTCACCGGAGGACAACACGGCATAACCGGCGAAAGCGGTCAGCCCCAGCCCGGCGATCAGGTACAACCCGCCCAAGATCCCGACGACGACCTTCGCGGCGGTGTTTCCGTGATCCACGAGCGCGAACCCTAGCCCCTCGAACGGGATTCGCGGTGCGGTTTTCGGCCGCTCGGCCGAGCGCGGTACGCCGAACGGCCCGGACGTCCCCTGGCGTCCGGGCCGTTCGCTTCGTGCCTGCCGCGTCCCCCGACGGCGGCATTCCCCCGACCCGCGCTCCCCACGCGAGCTGCTTCGGTCACCCGCACCCCCGCGCGAGTGGTGTTCGGTCGATCCGCGTCCCTGCGCGGGTCGTGTTCGGTCGACCCGCGCCCCCCGCGGGTTGCTTCCCCCAACCCGCGCCCCTGACGCGGGTTGCTTCGGTCCCCGCGTCCCCGCCCGGGTTGTGTTCGGCCGATCCGCGCCCCTGACGCGGGTTGTGTTCGGTCGACCCGCGCCCCGACGCGGGTTGCTTCCCCCCGACCCGCGCTCCCCACGCGAGCTGCTTCGGTCCCCGCGTCCCCGCGCGGGTTGTGTTCGGCCACCCGCGCCCCCGCGCGGGTCTGTTCAGCGCGCCCCCGGTGTCCGGCGGGCGCGGGCTTCCCCTGCGAGCCCGCGCCCGCCCGCGTTCAGGAGTCCTCTTCGGGGGTCAGGATGGCGGCGGCGACGTAGACCGGGATGGCGATCCCGACGGAGAGGAACACGGCGGCGACCATGCCGATCCGCAGGACGTTGGCGTCGATGCCGAGGTAGGTGGCCCAGCCGCCGCAGACGCCGGTGAGCATTTTGTCGGTCCGGCTGCGGCGGAGCTTCTTGGTGGTTTCCGGGGTGTACACGCTGTTCGTCATGGCTCAATAGTGGCTCCCGGGCACCCCCGGCCACATCGGGAACGGCCCCGACCCCGACCCTGAACTTGCCCTCGGGGTCAGGACAGCGCGCACACCCGGGCCAGCCGGTCCGCCCAGGCCGCCGCGACCCCGGGCGCCGCCGGGTAGGCCGCCGTGGGCTCCGGGGCGGCCCGCAGGACCGGCAGATAGCCGTCCACAGGGGACAGTGGGTCCGCGCAGACGTCCCCCTCCAGCAACGAAAGCGTCCCGAGTCCACAAGCGAATTCCAGCGACGGCAGCGCGCCGGCCAGTGCCAGCCCGGCCGCCAGGCCCACGCTCGTCTCCACCGCCGACGACACCACGCACGGCAGCCCGCACGCCTCGGCGACCTCCAGCGCCCGCCGGACGCCTCCCAGCGGGGCGACCTTCAGCACCGCGATGTCCGCCGCTCCGGCGACCGCCACCTTCAGCGGGTCCTCCGCGCGGCGGATCGACTCGTCGGCCGCGATCCGGACGGCCACCCGGCGCCGGACCGCGGCCAGGTCCTCGATCGACGGGCACGGCTGTTCCGCGTACTCCAGCCCGCCCGCCGCCTTGTCGAGGTCGGCGATCGCGCGCACCGCCGTGTCGACGTCCCACGCCATGTTGGCGTCGACGCGGATCGCCCCGCCGGGGCCGAGCGCGTCGCGGACCGCCTCCACCCGGGCGCAGTCGTCGGCCAGGGAGACGCGCGGATCGGCGACCTTCACCTTCGCCGTGCGGCAGCCGGAGGCGCGGACCAGTTCGTGCGCTTTCGCGGGATCGACCACCGGCACCGTCGTGTTCACCTCGATCCGGTCGCGGACCGGCGCGGGCCAGCCGGCGTCGGTCGCTTCGACCGCCGAGTGCAGCCACGGGACGCTTTCGGCGTCGGAGTAGTCGGCGAACGGGCAGAACTCGCCCCAGCCCGCCGGGCCGTGCAGCAGCACGCCCTCACGGACGGTGATGCCGCGGAACCGGGTGCGCAGGGGGATCGCGTAGACCTTCATCGAGGCCGATCATGCCACCGTGCCGCGTCTCGCAAACAGGTGCCGAACTGCGCGTTTCCGGCAAGAATGACTCCGTGGTCCTCGATTTCCGCGTACTGGGTCCGGCCGAGGTCACGGCCGACGGCCGCCCGGTACCGCTCGGGGGCAGCCGGCCGCTGATCGTGCTGGCCGGCCTTCTGCTGCGCGCGAACCGGGTCGTGCCGGTCGACGAGCTCGGCCGCTGGCTGTGGAACGACGACCGCCGCCGCTCCAAGGGCGCGCTCCAGACGTACGTGCTCCGCCTGCGCCGGGCGCTCGGCGACCAGGTCGCCATCCGCACGGAGAGCGGCGGTTACCTGATCGAGCTCGACGACGACCTGCTCGACCTGACCCGGTTCCGCGCGCTCGCCGTCCGCGGCAAGGCGGCGATGGACCGCGGCGACAGCCGCAGGGCAGCCGCGCTGTTCGCCGAAGCGCTCGCGCAGTGGCGCGGCCCGGCGCTGCTGAACGTCGAGTCCGACGCACTGCACCGCGACGAAGCCGGCCAGCTGGCCGAGGAACGGCTGCGCGTGCGCGAGCAGTGGGCGGACGCGCTGGTCGAAGTCGGCGAGTACGGCACCGTCGTCCCCGAACTCGCCCGGCTGACCAGGGAGAACCCGCTGCGGGAGCGGCTGCACGAGCAGCTGATGATCGCGCTGTACCGGTCGGGCCGCCAGGCCGAGGCGCTGGAGGTGTACCGCCGGATCAGCCGCGTGCTGGCCGACGAGCTCGGGCTCGACCCCGGGCCGTCGCTGCAGCGCACCCGGCAGGCGATCCTGACCGGCACCGACGGCGGCGACCCCGTGCGCTACCGGCCCGGCGTCGACCCGCAGGTGCCGCACCAGCTGCCCGCCGACCTGCGGACCTTCTCCGGGCGCGAGGGCGACCTCAAGGCACTGCACGCGCTGCTGCCGGAGGCGGTCGACGCCGGCGCGTCGACGCCGATCGCGTCCGTCGAAGGCATGGGCGGCATCGGCAAGACGACCCTGGCCGTGCACTTCGCGCACGAGATCGCCGACCGGTTCCCCGGTGGGCAGGTGTACCTCAACCTGCGCGGCTACGGCCCCGGCGAGCCGGTCGAGCCGTCGGCGGCGCTGGAGGCCGTGCTCACCGCGCTCGGCGTCCCGTGCGACCAGATCCCCGCCGACCTCGACGGCCGCGCGGCGAGCTGGCGGACGCACACCGCTGGACGGCGGCTCCTGGTCGTGCTCGACAACGCCAACCGCACCGAGCAGGTGAGCCCGCTGCTGCCGGGGCCCGGCTGCCTGGTCGTGATCACCAGCCGCTGGCAGCTGCGCGCGCTGGTCGCGACGCACGGCGCGCGCCGGATCGCGCTGGAGGAGCTCGGCGACGAGGACGCCGTCGCGTTGCTGGCGGCGACGATCGGCCACGACCGGGTGGCCCGCGATCCGGCGGCGGCCGAACGGTTCGTGCGCTACTGCGGCGGGCTGCCGCTGGCGATCCGGATCCTTGCCGTGCGCGCGGCGCAGTTCCCCGACCTGCCGCTCGACGAATTCGTCGATTCCCTCGACAGCGACCTGCTCGGCTCGTTCGACCTCGCCGACGGCGAAGGAACCAACATCCGGTCGGTCTTTTCGTACTCCTACCAGGCATTGGCGCCGTCGACGGCCCGGCTGCTGCGGCTGCTCGGGCTGCACACCGGCGTCGACTTCACCGCGCCGGCGGCGGCCGCGGTCGCCGGGCTCGACGTCGCCGAGACCCGGCCGATGCTCGAAACCCTGGCCGCCGCGCACTTGCTGGCCCAGCCACGCCCGGGCCGCTACCAGTTCCACGACCTCATCCGGGCGTACGCGGCTTCGCAGGTCGATTCGGCTTCGGAGCACGACGCCGCTCTGGACCGGTTGCTGGGCTGGTACCTGGCGTCGGCACTGAACGCGTCACGGCGGATGCGGCCCGAGCGCTACTACCGGCTGCTGGAGCTCGACGACCTCGAGGGCGGCCTTTCGTTCTCCGAGTACCGCGAGGCGCTGGACTGGTTCGGCGAGGAGAACGGCAACCTCATCGCGGCGGTGCACCTGGCGCGGCGCCGGGGCCGCGACGACGTCTGCTGGAAGCTCGCCTGGCTGCTGCAGAGCTATTTCGTGACGCGCTCGCGGCTCGAGGACTGGCGGTCGGTGTTCGCGGTGGCGCTCGAAGCCGCGCGGGCGAGCGGCCACCGGCCGGGCGAGGCGGGGATCCTGAGCGGGCTCGGCGTCGTCAACGGCGTCGCCCGGCAGTACGCGGAATCCCGGCGGTACCTGGAGCAGGTGCTCGCGATCCAGCGCGAGCTCGGGGCGCGCGAGGGTGAGGCGCGGGCGCAGTACAACCTGGCGATGGCGGCGCACAACCTCGAAGACTGCGCCTGGGCGTACGAGCACGGCGTGCAGGCGCTGGAGATCGTCCGCGAGCTGGGGCTGGGGCACTTCGAGGCGAGTGTGCTGCGGGCACTGGGCGACATCTGCACGTCGATGGGCGATCACGAGCAGGCGCTGCGCCTGGCCGACGCGGCGCTGGCGATCCTGGACCCGGACGGGCGTCCGGTGGACACGCGGTTCACCCAGCACACGCGCGGCCTGGCCCTGATCGGCCTCGGCCGGGTCGAGGAAGGCATCGCGTGCATCCGCGACTCGGTGGAGATGTTCTTCGCGATGGACGAGCAGTACGAGGCGGCGGACGTCCTCGCCCAGCTGGGCACGATCCACCTGCGTCACGGCGACGCGGCACTGGCCCGCGAGTGCTGGCTCCGCTCGGTGCGCCTGCTGACGGAGCTGGGTCACCCGGACGCGGACGACGTCCGCGCCAAGCTGGCGGCGCTGGTGGTGGTGGGCGCCTGAGTCTTCGGGTCCGGACGGCGCGCGTGCCGACCCCCAGTGGCAGCACGCAAGCCGTCCGGCCCGCAGGGTTCATTAGAAGGGGCGGCGCTCACTGTCCACTCACTGTCTCGTGATCGGTGCCACCCCGAGCAGGTCGGCGAGGCATTCGGCGTTCCGGGGAGCCTCGACTTTGACGTCGTTGTCGAAGTAGACGTGCACGTCCCGCCGTCCGCCGTCGTGCCAGGCCCGGATCTTTTCGGCCCAGTTGCGCAGGGCCCGGTCGGAGTAGCCGCTGACGTAGAGTTCTTCGTCGCCGTGCAGCCGGACGTAGGCGAAGTCGGCGGTCTGGTCTTCGAGGAACGGCCACTTGCCGGCGGTATCGGCGACGACGAGGGCGATGCCGTGTTCTTCGAGGAGCTTTTTGGCGGCGGGCTCGGCGAAGCTGGGGTGCCGGACTTCGAGGGCGTGCTGCAGCGGTTTCCGCGCGCCGGCTTCGAGGTGGGGAGTGCCCTTGAGCTTGTCGTCGTGCTTCGCGGCGAGCTGGGCGGCATCGGTGGTGGTGCGGGGAAGCAGGGCGAAGAAGTTCTCGAGCCGTTCGGGATCGAAGGAGAGTCGAGGCGGAAGCTGCCAGAGGAAGGGGCCGAGCTTCGCACCGAGGGCGAGGACGCCGGAGGCGTAGAAGTTCGCGAGCGCGGTTTCGACGCCGCGGAGTTGCTTCATGTGGGTGATGAAGCGCCCACCCTTGACGGCGAAGAGGAAGTCGTCGGGGGTTTCGTCGAACCAGGCGCGATAGCGCTCGGGGCGTTGCAGGGAGTAGAAGGAGCCGTTGATTTCGACGGCGTTCATCCGCCGCGAGAGGTATTCGAGTTCCCGCCGCTGCGCGAGCCCGGGTGGGTAGAAAACCCCGCGCCACGGCGGATAGCGCCACCCGGAGGTCCCGATCCGGATCTCGGCGATCGTGCTCACCCGCCTTTCCGTCTGGGCGGGTGGTTCCCGGTCGTCCGGTGCTCCAAACGCGGGCTCGGCCGGACGGGCGGGCTGAGGGTTGGGACAGGCGACCCAGTTTTGTGGACGCTCGTCTGGCTTGTGTTCGAGGGCCGTCCTCGCCGGACGGGCAGGCTCTGGGATGAGCTCGGGGGCGCTTCTTGGCTCGCCTTTGTGTGTGGGTCGCCGGGTGGTCATCCCGTCGCCTGGGCGAGGCCTATCACTTTGAGCCAGGCCCGCAAGCTCGGGTTTTCGGCTTGGCTTGGTGGGGTGGTTGCGGGCCTGGCTCAAAGTGATTCGACGGCCTCAGGCGACGGGATGACCTCCCGGCTTCTTTTGGGTGGGCGGCTTTGCGGTCTGGCGGCCGCTTGCCGCCCAGGGGTGGCTGGCGTTCCGGCCCGGCCTCTGGCGCCGGCCACGCGACCGTCGCCGGCTCGCCGCCGGGCCCCTCGCTGCCAGTCCGGGAGCGGCGGGAGTGCCGCCCGGCAGCGGAGCGGGCGCAACCGCGCCCGCGCCCGACCCGACCCGACCCGGCCTGGCCTGGCCTGGTCGCGCGACTTTCGCCCGCTCGCCGCCGGGCGGGAGCGGCGGGAGTGCCGCCCGGCGGCGAAACGGGCGCAACCTCGCCCGCTCCGGGCGGCGCCCCGGCTACAGCCCCGGCCATGCGACCCCCGGCCACTCGCCGCCGGGCGGCAGTGCCGTCCGGCGGGTGGAATGGCGCAACCCTTGCCCGCGCCCGACCCGCCCTGGCCGCGCGACCCTGGCCGGTCGCCGCCCGGCAGCGGAGCGGGCGCAACCTCGCCCGCGCCCGGCTGGCCTCCGGTCTCCGGCCCAGCCGCGCGACCCTCGCCCGCTCGCCGCCGGGCGGGTGCGGCGGGAGTGCCGCCCGGCGGCGAAACGGGCGCAACCTCACCCGCCCCAGGCCGACGCCCCAGCTACAGCCCCGGCCATGCGACCCTCGGCCACTCGCCGCCGGGCGGCAGTGCCGTCCGGGTGGAACGGCGCAACCCTTGCCCGCGCCCGACCCGCCCCGGCCCTGGCCGCGCGACTCAACCCGTCAAGCCCAGGAAAACCTCCAGTGCCGTGACTGGACCAGACCCGAGGCGTACTCCCGCAGATTCCCCGGCTGCCCCGCGAACGTCGGCAAGCTGAATGCCCGGTGCTCTGCCGCCACCGTCAGTGCGCGGGCCTGGTTCCTCGGCGGGGCCGCCACCGAGAGCTCCATTGCGTCGAACCCCAGCACCACCAGCGTTGCCCCGAAGCGGTCCTCCCAGCTCCTCAGCACCGCCGACAGCTCTGCCACCTGGTCCGTGCACTTGATCATGCCCGTCCAGCCCAGCAACGCCGGGATGTCGGCCGGGCGCTCCGTCTGGACCAAGCCCAGCCTGTGGGGTGCGCGCGTTGCCAGGATCGAACCCGTGTTGCCCGCCTCGGCCAGTGGGTCGGACCTGCGCGGGCTGCGCTTCGCCAGGCCTGGGAAGCGGGCGCCGAACGGACGGAGGCACGCGCCGTCACAGCAGGAGCCGTCCCACCAGCGGGACAGGGCTGCCGCCGGGTCCGCTGTGGCCACCCGGTGGCCGGCCGGAGCCAGGCGGCCTCGGTCGTCGATCCAGTCCTCGCCGTTCGCCGCGAAGCGCTGGTCGTGGGGGATCAGCACCGGCCACAGCCCCGATCGCTCGAACTCGGCCACGCAGCCGAGGTAGCGCTCGGGCCGGGTCAGCGGCAGGTCGGACACCCACAGCCGGCCGTGCCACGACCCCGGTGGGAGGGTCTGGACCGGCGGCGCGGGCGTACCGGGGCGGAGCGGTGCGATCGTCATGGACGTCCCCTCGAACTTGTGTTCGGTTCCTGCACCTCGAACAGTAGTTCGAGGGTCCGACAATTTCCAGCGTTTCGGCCGCTCATCCGTTCGAGTGAATCGGCAAACATGCAGTTCAGCGCCTTGCTGATACGCGTGTGACGCAAGATGTTGCTGAGACACGCCACTGCGCCGAAGGGGTGGCGCAGCCGACATGAGACGAACCCGACAGACCGGTCACCTGTGCGGATCTTGCCTAGCCGGTGATCGGTTGCCAGGCTCTCCGTCTAAGAGACACGCAGGCGGAGGGGGTGTATGGAATTCCACGTGCTCGGCCCGGTCGAGGTGGTCGTCGCGGGGACGGCGGCCGGCCTCGGTGGCCCGAAACCGCGCACGCTGCTCGCCCTCCTGGCCGTGAACGCCGGGCACGTCGTCCCGCTGGAGCAGCTGATCGACGCGATCTGGGGCGAAGATCCGCCCGAGCAGGCGCGCGCCGCCGTCTACACCTACGTCTCCGCCCTGCGCCGCGCGCTGGCCGACGGTGGTGACCCCGACGTCATCGCGCGCAGTGGTGGCGGTTACCGGCTGGCCGCCGACCTCGACCAGGTCGACCTGCACGCCTTCGTGCGGGAGGCGTCCGCGGGCCGGCGCGCCAAGGCGGCCGGCGAACCCCGGCGGGCCGTTGCCCACCTCCGGCAGGCGCTCGCGGTGTGGCGGGGGAACGCCCTCGGCGGGACGCAGGGCCGGTGGGCCGAGAACGAACGCGCCCGGCTGGACGAACTGCGGATCGCGGCGCTGGAGGACTGCGTCGACGTCGAACTCGAGACCGGCGAAGGCGAATCGCTCGTCTCGGAGCTGACGTCGGCCGTCGCCGAGCACCCGTTGCGCGAGCGGCTGCGCGCCCAGCTCATGCTCGCCCTGCACCAGAGCGGCCGCCGGGGCGACGCGCTCGCCTGCTACCAGGACGGGCGGAAGACGCTGCTCGCCGAGCTCGGCCTGGAGCCCGGCCCGGTGCTGCTCGCGGCCCACGAGCGCGTCCTGCGTGACGAACCCGAAGCGCCGGCGTCCCGGCCGGGAACCGACCTGCGGGTGCCGGTGCCGAGCCAGCTCCCGTTCGACATCGCCGACTTCACCGGCCGCGGGCACGAAGTGGCGGAGCTGACGCGCCGGCTGTCCGACGGCGAGGCCACCGGCTCGCGGCTGTGCGCGGTCTACGGCAAACCCGGCGCGGGCAAGAGCACCGTCGCCGCGCACGTCGCGCACCGCGTCCGGGGGCAGTTCCCCGACGGCCAGCTCTACGTCTCGCTGCGCGGGGTGCAGGCCGTCCGCGCCGATCCGGCCGAGGTGCTGGCGGGGTTCCTGCGCGCGCTGGGCATGGCGGACGCGGACATCCCCGCGCGCCTCGAGGAACGCGCCCAGCTCTACCGCACCCTGCTCGCCGACCGGCGCATCCTCGTGGTGCTCGACGACGCGTCCGACGAACGCCAGGTCCGCCCGCTGCTGCCCGGCGGCCACACCGGCGCGGCGCTGGTGACGAGCCGGGAACGCCTCGGCGCGCTCGGCGGCGCGGCCCACCTGCACCTGCCCGTGCTGGACGAAGCGGAGGCGCTGGACCTGCTGGGCCGGGTCATCGGCGACGCCAGGGTGGCGGAGCAACCCGAAGCCGCCGGCGAGCTGGTGCGCTTGTGCGGCAACCTGCCGCTGGCCGTCCGGATCGCCGGGGCCCGCCTCGCCGCCCGGCCGCGGTGGAAGGTCGGCCGGCTCGCCGAACGCCTCCGCGTGCAGCACCGGGTCCTGCAGGAGCTCACCCTCGGCGACCTGGAGGTCCGCGGCAGTTTCGCGCTCAGCTACGACGGCCTGGACGACCGCGAACGGACCGCGTTGCGCCGGCTCGGCCTCCTCGACGTCTCCTCGTTCGGCGCGTGGGTGGTGGCGCCCCTGCTCGGCTGCGACGGCCACGAAGCGGAGGAAGTGGTCGAGCGGCTCGTCGACGCCCAGCTGCTCGATGTGTCCATTGTGGACGACGGTGGTGGCGCCCTGCGGTACCAGATCCACGACCTGACGCGCGCCTTCGCCCGGGAACGCGGTGAGGCGGAGGAGACCGCGGACGAGGCCAAGGCGTCGGCCGAGCGGGCCGCCGAGTGCTGGCTCGGCCTCGTCGAGCTCGCGGGCAGCCGGGCGCCGCACGCTCCCGCCGAGGGCAGCACGCTGGCGCGGTACCTGACGCCGGCGCAGGTCGACGAAATCCTCACCGACCCCGAGGCGTGGTTCGACGCGGAGCAGACCGGCCTGGTCGGGGTGGTCGAGCGCGTCAGCGGGCTGGACCTCACCGACGTCGCCACCCGGCTGGCGGCGGCGTTGTGCTCGTCGGTGTTCGCCGTGCGCAACCTGTTCGGGCAGTGGTGGCGCACGCACAACGCCGCGCTCGCGGCCGCGCGCCGGACCGGCGACCGCATCGGTGAGGCGCGGCTGCTGTCGGGCCTGGGCTGGCTGCGCTACGAACAGGACCGCTTCGACGAGTCGATCGCCTACCACGAGCAGGCCCTCGCCGCCTACGAGCTGGACGGCGACCGGCGCGGGGAGGCGATGAGCCGGCTCGACCTCAGCGTCGTGCAGTGCGAATACGGCCAGTTCGCCCAGGCGCGGCACTCGCTCGACCTCGCCCTGCCCGCGCTGCGGGAGCTGGGCGAGAAGCAGGCCGAGATCCAGGCGCTGCACGGGCTCGGCCGCGTCCTCACCGAGCAGGGCGAGCTGGACGAGGCCCTGGTCGCCGCCGAACTCGCCGTGGCGGGGTACGCGTCGATGGGCGACAAGAGCAGCCACGCGCTCGCCCTGCGCTCGGTGAGCCTCGTGCACCGAGCCGCCGGACGGCTCGCCGAGGCGGCCCGGTGCAGCCAGGAGGCGGTGGACCTGCTGCGTCCCGCCGACGACCCGCTGATGTCCGCCTACGCCGTGCAGGCGCTCGCCAAGGTCCGCATCCGCCAGGGCCGGGGCGCGGGGGTGCGCGAGGCCATGCTCGCCTGCCTCGCCACCTGCCACGAGATGCAGGACGGCTTCGGCCAGGGACTGATGCTGCGCACCCTGGGCGAACTGGAGCTCGCCGCCGGCCGCTTCCTCGACGCGCGCGCCCACCTCGAGCGGTCGGTGCAGTGGTGGGACGCGCTGCTGCTCCCGGTGTGGCGGGCGCGTGCCCTGCGGGACCTCGCCACGACCCTCGACGCGCTCGGCGAGACCGCGGGCGCCGAAGCGGCGTGGACGGAGGCCGTGGGCATTTTCCGGCTGCACGGCAGCCGCGAGGCGCGGGAGCCCCGGCCGGTGCTCCGGCTTCCGAACCCGGCGGAGAGCTCTCCTACCGTTCGGAACTGATCGTTTCCGCTGGCCAGAGCGTTTTAGGTTTCTTTGATCGTGGTGGGAGACGCTGGTTCCGGGGTAAGGGTGAGGGCCACGTCGAGGGGGCGTGACCCTCACCCTTCTACTGACCCGGGCGCCTACCGGCTCACAGCGGCCTGAGCAGGTCGTCCGCGTCCACGATGTGGTACGCGTAGCCCTGCTCCGCCAGGAACCGCTGGCGGTGGGCCGCGTACTCCGTGTCCACCGTGTCGCGCGAGACGATCGAGTAGAAGTGCGCCTGCCGTCCGTCGCCCTTCGGGCGCAGCAGCCGGCCCAGCCGCTGGGCCTCCTCCTGGCGGGAGCCGAACGTGCCCGAGATCTGGATCGCCACCGATGCCTCCGGCAGGTCGATCGAGAAGTTCGCCACCTTCGAGACCACCAGCGTGCGGATCTCGCCGCGGCGGAACTTGTCGAACAGCTCCTCGCGCTCCTTGTTGCGGGTCGCGCCCTGGATCACCGGGGCGTCGAGCTCGTCGCCGAGCATCTCCAGCTGGTCCAGGTACGCGCCGATCACCAAGGTCGGCTCGCCCGCGTGCTTGGCCACGATCGACTTGATCACCGGGGTCTTCGTCAACGCCGTCGCCGCCAGCTTGTAGCGCTCGTCGGCCTCGGCCGTGGCGTACTCGAGGCGCTCGGCGTCCGTCAGCGTGACGCGGACCTCCGTGCACTCCGCCGGGGCGATCCAGCCCTGGGCCTCGATATCGCGCCACGGGACGTCGTAGCGCTTCGGGCCGATCAGGGAGAACACGTCGCCCTCGCGGCCGTCCTCGCGGACCAATGTCGCCGTCAGGCCGAGGCGGCGGCGGGACTGCAGGTCCGCCGTCATCCGGAACACCGGGGCCGGGAGCAGGTGGACCTCGTCGTAGACGACCAGGCCCCAGTCGCGGGAGTCGAACAGCTCCAGGTGCTTGTACTCGCCCTTGGTCTTGCGGGTGATCACCTGGTACGTGGCGATCGTGACCGGCCGGATCTCCTTCTTCTCGCCGGAGTACTCGCCGATCTCCTCCTCGGTCAGCGACGTCCGCGCGATCAGCTCGCGCTTCCACTGCCGGCCGGCGACCGTGTTCGTCACCAGGATCAGGGTCGTCGCCTGGGCACGCGCCATCGCCGCGGCACCGACCAGCGTCTTGCCGGCGCCGCACGGCAGCACGACGACGCCGGAGCCGCCCGCCCAGAACGCCTCGGCGGCCATCCGCTGGTAGTCGCGCAGGTGCCAGTCCTGCTCGTCCAGCGCGATCGGGTGGGCTTCACCGTCGACGTACCCGGCCAGGTCCTCGGCCGGCCAGCCGACCTTCAGCAGCGCCTGCTTCAGCCGCCCGCGCTCGGACGGGTGCACGATGACGGTGTCCTCGTCGATCCGGGCGCCCAGCATCGGGCTGATCTTCTTGTTCCGGACGACCTCGGCCAGCACCGCGCGGTCGGTGGTGGACATCACCAGCCCGTGCGCCGGGTGGTTGGCGATCTGCAGCCGCCCGAACCGGCCCATGACGTCGACGACGTCGATCAGCAGCGGCTGCGGCACGGGGAAGCGCGAGTACGTCGTCAGCGCGTCGACGACCTGCTCGGCGTCGTGGCCGGCGGCACGCGCGTTCCACAAGGCGAGGGGCGTGATCCGGTAGGTGTGGACGTGCTCGGGTGCGCGTTCGAGCTCGGCGAACGGCGCGATCGCGACCCGCGCGTCATCGGCCTGGGGGTGGTCGACCTCCAGGAGCACGGTCTTGTCGGACTGGACGATCAACGGGCCATCAGTCACAACTACTGTTATACGTGCCTCGCTCCGGCCCGCTCCGCTCGCGGGTCCGCCGGTGGGACGAGGTGCCGAGGGGATCACTGGAGGGCACGTTGACCACACCGCCGTTCGACGACAACCCGTTCCGGTCGCCGGGCTACGCGCAGTCCGCGCCGATGCCGCCGGTTCCGGGGCAGCAGGCGATTCCGCACTGGTTCACCACGAAGGTGCGGATCACGCTGGTCGCGTGCGTCGTCGTCGCGCTGGGCCTGGGCGCGCTCGGCGCGATGGCCATCTATTGGGCCGACCGCAGCGGGCCGCCGTCCGACGGCGACTGCCTGTACCTGACGCGCGAGGGGGCGGGCAAGCTCGCCTACCACCGCGTCGGCTGCAGCGCGGACAACGCGACGTACAAGGTGGAGAACACCTACCGCAGCGGCATCGCGTGCGGCTCCGGCGACTACGTGCGGTTCCGGCTCGGTTCCGGCTCGGCCTCCGGCCGCACGCTGTGCCTGGCCCTGAACGTCAAGGCCGGCGACTGCCTGCGTGACGTCGACGACGAGAGCACGATCGGCAAGGTCCTCTGCACCGACCCGGCGGCGCAGGAGCGAGTCGAGATCCTCTCCGGCTACGGCCGCGACGACAAGTGCGAAGGCGCCGACATGGTGTTCAGCTACTCCGGCCCGCCGGCCCGCACGGTGTGCCTGATCAAGACCGGCGAGAACATCTGACCGTCAGTAACCGGTCTGGTCGGGGAGCAGGCCCTGGACGTCGAGGCGGTTCGCCAGCAGACCCGAGTTGTGCATCAGGTCGGCGACGCGCTGTAGCCGGATGCCGTTGAGCGACGCCGGGTAGGAGCCGAGCGAGATCAGCGCGGCCGTCGTCGTGTCGATGTCGGAGAACTTCGGCAGCGCGTCGCGCACGATCGCCGGGTCGGTCGCGCTCTCCTGGGCCGTGCCCAGCGCGGTGCGGAACGCATGGAGCGTCCGCGGGTTGGCCTGCGCGAACGGCTTGGCCGCCGCGTAGCCCGACAGCGGGAAGTCCAGCGTCGACCCGCGGGCGCCGTCGGCCAGGATGTGCGCGCCGAGGTCCTTCTCGGCGCGGGTGATGTACGGCTCGATCATCAGCGCGGCGTCCGCGTCGCCCGCCTGCAGGGCCTGCGGCATCCGGTCGAACGGCACCGCCTGGAACTTGATCTTCGCTTCGTCGACGCCCGCGGTGCCCAGCACCGAGCGGGCGACGAGCGCGCCGACGTCGTCCAGCATGTTCACCGCGATCTTCGGTGACCTCTTCGCCGTCGGCACCGTGTAGTCCGAGTCCGGCAGGGTGACCAGGGCCATCGTGTTGGGGCCGGACGTGTAGGCCTCGCCCTGCAGCTGCAACGCCGTCCCCCCGGCCGCGGCCCGGAACATCGCGATGTCGGAGGCGAAGGTGACGTCGAGGTCGCCGGCGGCCAGCTTCGCGAGCCCGTCGTCCGCGCCGAGTTCGACGAGCTGCACGTTCAGGCCGGCGGACCCGAACTTCCCGGCCGCGACGGCGATCCGCAGCGGGGCCGTGTCGATGGCGTTGCCCACACCGACGCGCAGCGTGGTCCGCTCCAGCGGCGGCGGAGGCGCGGGCGTACCGGAAGAGAACACGCTGCACCCCGCGGTCGCCAGGAGCGCCGCTACCAGCGGAATCAGCCGTCCGCGTCTGTTCATGAACCTTCACCTACCGCGAGAATCTGGTTCTCGTGCTGGATCGTATGGTCCGCGCCCCATACGATCGCGGGCAGGGCCGTATCGTGCCAGCGCGGCTTTCGGATCTTCATGGGGCGGGCTACCGTTCAGTAGGTTCGAGTGTCGTTCGATCCGCGGGTTCCCGCCCGCGGCGGAAAAGGAAACCAGGTGACCCGTCGCGACAAGCGTCCCCGCAAGGGCGGCGACGCGGCGGATCCGCGTCCGGCGGGTGGCCGCTGGCGGCTGCGGAACTGGCGTCTCGGCACGAAGCTCTTCGCCGTCCTCCTCATCCCGGCGCTGGCCGTGATCGCGCTCGTCGGCCTGCGGATCAGCTCCGACCTGCGCGACGCCCGGCAGCTCGCCGAGTTCGCCACGCGCGGCCGGGTCGACAGCACGGTCGCCGAAGCCTTGCACGAGCTGCAGCGCGAGCGCGACCTCACCGTGCGCTTCGTCGCCCAGAACCGGCAGGGCGACACCGCGGACCTCACCGCCCAGCGCACCCGCGTCGACAAGGGCATCGGCACGTTCGAACGGACGCTCGCGGAAAGCAAGCCGCGGCTCGACGCGAAGGCCGCGGAAAGCCTGCAGCAGACCGACGACCGGCTGCGCGTCCTCGGTGGCCTGCGGTTTTCCGCGGAGCATTCGGCCTTCCCCGCCGACGCCGTGCTGCGCTCCTACAGCGAGCTGATCTCCGGCCTGCTCGACATCAGCGACTCCGCCGCGGCCGACGTCGCCGACCCGGAACTCGCGCGGATGCGGCTGGCGGGCAACGCCCTCGCCCGGATCAAGGACCAGATGTCGGTCAAGCGGGCGGTGATGGCCGAGGCGCTGGCGTCGGGCACCCTCAACCGCGACCGCACGCGCGCGCTGCTCGGCGCGGAAGCCGAACTGGCCGCCGCGCACAGCGACTACCGCACCTTCGCCACCCCCGACCAGCAGCGGATGTTCGACGACACGGTGATCGGCCTGGTCGTCGACATCGGCAACGACATGGTCGAATCCGCGCTCACCCGCACCGAAAACGGCCAGAACCTCTCGGGTCTCGACCCGAACCAGTGGGACACTTCGGCGACGCACACGGTGAACCTCGCCCACCAGGTGCAGCAGGCACTGCTGGTCCAGTTGCAGGAACGCACGGACGCCCTTGCGGCGCAAGCACGGACGGCCGCGCTGTGGGACGGCGGTGTCGTCCTCGGCGTCCTGCTCGTCGCCGGCGTGCTGTCGGTGGTCATCGCGCGGTCCCTGTTGCGCCCCTTGCGGATTCTCCGCCGGACGGCGCTGGAAGTGGCCGAGCACCGGCTGCCCGCGGCCGTGCAGAACCTGCTCACCGATCCCGAGCCCGCCCCGGAGAACCTGCGGAAACGGCTCGCCGTCGCGCCCGTGCCGGTGTTCACCCGCGAAGAACTCGGCCAGGTGGCGCGCGCGTTCGACGCGGTGCACGGCGAGGCCGTCCGGCTCGCCGGCGAGCAGGCGATGCTGCGCGAGAACGTCAACGCGATGTTCGTCAACCTCTCGCAGCGCAGCCAGGACCTCGTCGAGCGGCAGCTTTCGGTGCTCGACCGGATGGAGGCCGACGAGCAGGACCCGGACACCCTCGCCGGGCTGTTCGAGCTCGACCACCTGGCGACGCGGATGCGGCGCAACAGCGAGAACCTGCTGGTCCTGTCCGGCAACGACTCCGCGCGCGAGGACGCCGGCCCGGTGCCGGCCGACGAGATCATCGGCGCCGCGCTCTCGGAGGTCGAGCACTACCAGCGGATCGAGCTCGGGCCGGCGCCGCAGGTCGCGGTCCGCGGCGAGGCCGTCAACGACCTCGTGCACGTCGTTTCGGAGCTGCTGGAGAACGCCACGCGCTACTCCGGCGACGAGATGGTCACCGTGGCGAGCGCCGAAACCCACGACGGCGACTGGCAGATCGAGATCGTCGACCACGGGGCCGGCATGCCGCAGGCGGAGATCGACCGCACCAACGCGCGGCTCGCGCACCCGCCGGACGTCGACGTCGAGGTGTCGCGCCGGATGGGCCTGTTCGTCGTCGCGACGCTGGCCACCCGCCACCACATCGACGTCAGCCTGAGCGCGGGCGCGGACTCCGGGCTGGTCGCGACCGTGCTGGTGCCGGCGGCGCTGATCGTCGAGCTGCCGCCGATGCCGGCGCCACCGCCGCCCGCCGAGCCGGCCGCCGTTCCGGAACCGGAGCTGCTGGCACCGCTCGCCCCGCTGACGCCGCCGGAGCCGGAACCCGAGCCGGAGCCGGAAGAGCTGTCGCCGCCGTCGATCGAGGCCGGCCCGCCGCGCCGGGCCCCGGTGGTGGCCCGCGACCACGCGCCGGAGTGGCCGACCGTGGACGACGAGGCCCACCTGGACCTCGACGCCCCGACCGAGCGGATGCCCGCCTACCGCGACGTCCTGTCCCGCTGGTTCGACGCCTCCGCCGCGCCCGAACAGCCGCGGAAGCCCGCGGAGCCGCTCCCGGTCGCCGAGGCGCCGCGGCCGCCCGAACCCCAGCCACGTCCGGCCGAGCCCCAGCCTCGGCACGCGCTCGCCGCCCCGCCACCTCCGCTGCCGTCCCGGGAAGCCGCGCCCCCGCCGCTGCTGCCATCGCGGGAAGCTCCGGCCCCGCCGTTGCCTGCCCGGGAAGCTCCAGCTCCGCCGCTGCTGCCTGCCCGGGAGACTCCGCCCCTGCCATCGCGGGAAGCGCCGCTTTCCCGGGAAACCCCGGCCGAGGCGCCGATTTCCGGCGGAAGCTTCGCCCCCGAGCCCGTCGACTCACCGCTTCTGCGGGAAATCGGCGAGCCGAGGCCGGACGACGAGGACACCGAACCGCGGCTGACGCCGGTCGCGCCGCCCGCCGCGGTCGAGCCCGCTTACGAGTGGCCGACCCCCGCCGAACTGGAGCAGGAGGACGGTGCCGAGGACACCTGGCCGTTCCTGCAGCCGCTGGATTCCGCGGCCAGCCCGGGAGCGGTGCCGGAACAGCGGCCGATACTCTCTCTTTCCCCGGAAGCGGTGCGCGAGCGGATGACGAGCCTTCAAGGCGGCTTCCGGCGAGGGCGGCATGCGAGGGGGGACGACACCCGGAACCAGTGAAACGGATTGAGGCATGAGCTCGAAGACGCCCCTGCTGGAAGTGATCGCGCTGGACGCGGCGGACGCCGAAAGCGCGCAGGCGGGCGGGGCCGACCGCCTCGAACTGGTTGCGGACATGGCGCAGGACGGCCTGACGCCGTCGGTCGAGACGCTGCGCGACGTGCTTTCGGCGACCGACCTCCCGGTGCGGGTCATGCTGCGGGACAACGGTTCCTTCGCCGTCGGCGACCTGGAAGGGCTGCGCGCGGACACCGGCAGGCTGATCGACGCGGGCGCGCGGGAATTCGTCTTCGGCTTCCTCAACGTCGACAGCGAGATCGACGTCGACGCCTGCGAGGCGCTGATCAAGGAGGTCGACGGCCTGCCGTGGACGTTCCACCGCGCCATCGACCGCACGCGCGACCCGGTGCGCGCCTACGACCAGCTGGCCTCGCTCGGGTGTGACACCGTGCTCGCCGCCGGTCACCCGAACGGCGTGGGCAGCGGCCTTTCGGTGCTGCAGCGGCTCGCGCAGCGCGACGGCGGCCCGGAGCTGCTGGTGGGCGGCGGTCTGCGTGCCCAGCAGGTGCACCTCCTGCGCGCGGGCGGCGTGCGCGGATTCCACGTCGGCAGCGCGGTGCGGCCGGGTGGCTGGCAGGCGCCGGTGGACGCCGCGGCCGTGCAAACCTGGGTCGAGCTCGTCAAATCCTGATCGACTACGCCGTTCTCGCGCAGGATCGGCGGAGTAGAACGATTTCTTCCGTTGTTTTCGCGTGCCCGCGGCAATCGTGAACCGGCATGCGAAATTGCATCCGCCGCGTGCAGTGTCGCGCCGGGCGTTGCGCGTGCCGCTGCACGAGCATTTCCAGCTTTGACCTGGTTGGTGGCTGATTTTACGGTGATCGGCTGGCTACGGTTGTCCCGCATTTCGCGATCCGGCCGATCTTCAAGGAATCGATCTGCAGTGCGGGAGGCGGCGCCGTGTGCGCGCGTATTCAGTTCGAGAACTCGTTGCGAGGACAACAGGAAACCAGGATGCCGACGATCAGGTGGATTTCCGTCACCTGGGGACGGCTGATTCCCCGCGGAAGCCGCCCGGGCGCGGCCGCGGCGAGCCGGAAGGCCGAATCGTGACCAGCGCGATACCGCGCCAACGCGGAACCGGAACCTCCGAAGACGATTTCGCGAAACTGGGGCTCGGCGGTTCCCTCGCCCTGACCGGGCTGCTGGCCGTCGTCAAGATCGCGGAAACCGCCACGGGTGTGGTGCTGACCGCCACCGGGGTGCTGCCCGGTGCCAGTCCCTCGAAGGAGCGGGCTCCGGCCTGGCCGGGAGGGGAATGAGCGGGGCTGCCCGATCGGCAGCTCTCTACGGACGGAGGGCTGCCATGGCCGGCAGTGACGGGCGGGACGAACGGAGCGGTACGCGCGTGGGTCTCGCCGACGTGCGGCAGCTCGAAGACAGCGTCGCCGAGCTGAGGGCGCTGGACTACCGGTACGGCGGCGGTTCGTGCCGGGCGGCCGTGGAGTCGCGGTTGCCCGCGGCCGTGGCCCTGCTGGACGGCGAGGCGAAGACCGTGGTCCAGGCGCGGCTCTACACCGCCGTCGCCGACCTCTACAACCTGGCCGGCTGGACCAACTTCGACCAGGACCGTCCGGCCGCCGCGCTGGAGGCGTTCGCGCGGGCGCTGGAGCTGGCCGTCGAGGCCGGGAACGACGACCTGCAGGCCAACATCCGGTACCGCGTCGGGCGGCTGCACCTGCACTACGACGCGGTCGACGCGGCGCTGGTCGAGTTCGCGCGGGGCCGCGAGGCGGCCGTCTCGGCCCACTCCAAGCTCGCGCAGGCGATCCTGTCGGCCAACCAGGCGTGGGCGCACGCCCGGAAGGCCGACGTCACCGGCGCGCTGACCTACCTGCGCCGCGCCCGCCAGGAGTTCGCGGAGGCCGAGGGCCGCGAACCGTCGCCGTGGGCGGCGTTCTTCGGCCCCACCGACATGGCCGCGATGGTCGGGACGGTGCACGGCGAACTGGCGCAGATGGTCGACGTCCGCCACGGCCGCGACGGCATCCCCGCCCTCGCCGAGGCGATCGAGGGGTACCAGCGGGGCATGACGCGCAGCCGCTCGCTGACGTTGATCTGGCTGGCCACCGTGCACGCGCTGGACGGGGACCTCGACATCGCCATCACGGTCGGGGAGGAGGCCGTCGAGCTGGCCGGCGCGCTGCGGTCGCCACGGGTGCGGCAGCGGCTGCACTCGCTTTCGGCGGCCGCCCGCCGGTTCTCCGGCAATGCCGACGCTCGGGAGATCGTCGACCGCGTCGACCGTCTCGGACATTCCGGACGATAATCGAATGATCAGCCAAAGGTAAACGTATCGGAAAATGAAAATGGGATCCGTCGAAGATCGGCCAAAAGTAGGTTCCTCGGCGTGATCGCGGCTTCTTATGCTTCTCGGCAACCTGCGGCGAGCATTCCGCGCAGGCCCGGTCCCCACCGCCGAGAGGAAATTCCCCATGCGCTTGCGCAAGCTCGTCGCGGCCGCTGTGCCGCTGCCGGCGTTGCTCGGCCTCGCCGTGGCCGTCCCGGCCGCCGCGGCGTCGGAACCCCTGGTCACGCTGGCCGACAACGCCGCGCAGCTGATCAACAGCGCGCGCACCGGTGACGTCCCGGCCGACCGGCCGATCACCGCCGCGCTCTCGCTGAAACTGCACAACCAGCAGGCGCTGGAAAAGTTCCTCGCCGATGTACAGAATCCCGCTTCGCCGCAATACCACCGGTTCCTGACCCCGGCACAGTTCAATGCCAGGTTCGGCCCGACCCAAGCCGATGTCGACAAGGCCGTCTCATTTCTCGGGAAAGCCGGGCTGAGCGGGATCGAGGTTTCCGGCAACCGGCAGGCCGTCACGTTCACCGGCTCGGCGGCGCAGCTGGAGTCGGCCTTCCGCACCCGGATCGGGACCTACCACGACCAGGCGTCCGGGCGGGACTTCTTCGCCAACGACGCCGTCCCGGCCGTGCCGGCGAGCGTCTCGGACGTCGTGGCCGGTGTCGTCGGCCTCGACGACCACGCGGTGCGCACGCACTCGGCGAAGCCGCTGGCCCAGCCCAACGTCGTCAAGTCCGTCACCCCGCCGGTGCTCAAGACCGCGTACGGCACCAGCGGCCTGTCCGCGACCGGCCGCGGCGTGAACGTCGGCTTCGTCGAGTTCGACGGCTACCAGAAGTCCAACATCACCAAGTACGACAGCACGTACGGCCTGTCCGCGGGCACGGTGACGACGGTCGGCGTCAGCGGCGCGAACTACGACTCGTCGCCGGGCGACGGCCAGATCGAGGTCGAGCTCGACATCGAGGTCGTGCACGCGCTGGCCGCGGCGGCCAACGACTACGTCTACGAGGCACCGAACTCGAGCGCCGGCGAACTGGCGATGTACCAGAAGATCGCCTCGGACGCGAAGGTCAACGTCGTCTCGATCTCCTGGGGCGCCTGCGAAGCGGCTGAAGGTTCGAGCGCGGCGAAGAGCGTCAGCAGCGCGATCGCGACCGGCACCGCGGAAGGCATTTCGTACTTCGCGGCGGCCGGGGACGACGGCACGACCGACTGCTACCGCCAGACGGGCTCGGCGGCCAAGGGCGTCGACTTCCCGGCGTCGAGCCCGAACGTGACCGGCGTCGGCGGGACGAAGCTGAGCGTGACGTCGGCCAACGGCTACAGCAGCGAAGTGACCTGGAACGACGGCAACAGCGGCGGCTCGACCGGCGGCGGCATCTCGACGGTGTTCACGGCGCCGTCGTGGCAGTCCTCGCAGAGCACGACCTACCGCAAGGTGCCGGACGTGTCCGCGGACGCCTCACCGACCTCGGGGTACTACATCTACAGCGCGGGCAGCTGGGGAACGGTCGGCGGCACGTCGGGTGCGGCTCCGCTGTGGGCGGCCTTCGCGACGCTGCAGAACCAGGTGCACGGCGGTGGTCTGGGCAACCTGAACCCGAAGTTCTACTCGATCGGCAACGGTTCCTCGTACGGCACCGGGTTCCACGACGTGACCTCGGGCAACAACACCCTGCACGGCACGACCGGCTTCAGTGCCGGGACCGGGTACGACCAGGTGACCGGCTGGGGTTCCTTCAAGGGCACCGGGCTCTCCGGCCTGCTCGGCTGAGTGCGTGACCAGCGGCGCAGCAGGTCCCCCCGGCCGGTGAGCTCCGGACCCCCAGCCCCTCGCTCC
>NZ_JBSFNC010000060.1:0-50135 GCF_053586895.1 Amycolatopsis sp. NPDC003731
CACCGCCCAGGGAACCGCGCGGCCGCCGCTGGTGCGCGCGAGCCGGCCGGACCTCGTCCCGCTGTCCGGCGCCCAGCAGCGGCTGTGGTTCCTGCACCACCTCGAAGGACCGTCGGCCACCTACAACGTCCCGCTGATCATGCGCCTGGAAGGCGACCTCGACGTCGCCGCGCTGCGCCGGGCGCTCTCGGACGTGGTCGCCCGCCACGAGGCCCTGCGCACCCGGTTCCCGCAGCGCGACGGCGTCCCGTACCAGGACATCCTCCCGGCCGGGGACGTCGAGCTGCCCGTCCGCGAGGTCACCGGCCTCGGCGAGGCCCTGACCGGCCTGGTCCGCGGCTCGTTCGACCTGGAACGGCACGCGCCGATGCGCGCGGAGCTCCTACGGATCCATGCCCGCGAGCACGTCTTCGCCCTGGTGTTCCACCACATCGCCTCCGACGGCTGGTCGATGGCCCCGCTGTGGCGCGACATCGCCACGGCCTACGCCGCCCGCCGGGCCGATGACGCTCCACAGTGGACGCCGTTGCCGGTGCAGTACGCGGACTACACGCTGTGGCAGCAGGATCTCCTCGGCCGCGAAGACGACCCGGACAGCGTGCTGAGCGCCCAGCTCGACTACTGGCGAGACGCCTTGGCCGGCCTCCCGGACCGGATCGAGCTGCCCCTGGACCGGCCGCACCCGGCGACCGCGACCTTCCGCGGCGAGCTGCACACCTTCACCTGGGACGCCGCCCTCCACGCCGGTCTGGCCGGCCTGGCCCGCGAGAGCGGCGCGAGCGTGTTCATGGTCGTGCACGCGGCCCTCGCCGCCCTGCTCACCCGGCTCGGCGCCGGGACCGACGTGCCGATCGGCTCGCCCATCGCCGGCCGCACCGACCCGGCCCTCGACGATCTCGTCGGGTTCTTCGTCAACACCCTCGTGCTGCGCGTCGACACCGGCGGCGAGCCGACGTTCCGCGAGCTCCTCGCCCGCGTCCGCGAGCGCAACCTCGACGCCTACGCCCACCAGGACGTGCCGTTCGAGCGCCTGGTCGAGGTGCTCAACCCGGCGCGGTCGCTGTCCTACCACCCGCTGTTCCAGGTGATGATCGCCGGGCAGAACAACGCCCGCGCCGAAGTGACCCTGCCCGGCCTCGCCGTCTCGGAGCTCCCGGTGACCACCGGGACGTCGAAGTTCGACCTGTCGATCTCGCTGACCGAACGCGACGCCGGGATCGCCGGCGTCCTGGAGTTCAACGCCGACGTCTTCGACCACGCGAGCGCCGACGGGATCCTGCGCCGCCTCGAAGTGCTGCTGCGCGCGGCCGTGGCCGAGCCCGACCGCCCGGTCGGCGCCCTGGACCTCCTCGACGGGGACGAGCGGGACCGGGTGCTCACCGAATGGGCCGGGTCCCTCGACCCGGCGGGCACCGAGACGTTCCCCGGGCTGTTCGCCCGCCGCGTCGCCGAGGCCCCGGATGCGGTGGCGCTCGTGTTCGAGGACGTCGAACTCACCTACGCCGAGGTGAACGCCCGCGCCAACCGGCTCGCGCACCTGCTGCTTTCTCGTGGCGCCGGGCCGGAGCGGGTGGTCGCGCTGGCCGTACCGCGGTCGCCGGAGATGATCATCGCCGAGCTCGCGGTGCTCAAGGCCGGTGCCGCCTACCTGCCGATCGACGTCGACTACCCGGGCGACCGGATCGCCTGCATGGTCGAGGACGCGGGCCCGGTCTGCGTCGTGACGACCCGGGACGTCGAAGCGAAGCTGCCCGCGTCCCTGCCGCGGGTCCTCCTCGAGGACGCGGCGCTCGCCGGAACGTCCCCGGAGGACCCGAAGGTCACGATCACGCCGGAGAACGCGGCCTACGTGATCTACACGTCCGGCTCGTCCGGGCGGCCCAAGGGCGTCGTCCTCCAGCACTCGGGGGTCGCGAAGCTGGTCGCCACCCAGGTCGAGCGGTTCGGCGTCGGCCCGCACAGCCGGGTGCTGCAGTTCGCCTCGCCGAGTTTCGACGTCGCGTTCTGGGACCTGTGCCTCGGCCTGCTCTCGGGTGGCCGCCTGGTGATCGTCCCGGCCGAGCGGCGGGTCGCGGGCCCGGCGCTCACCGAATACGCCCACGCCCACGGCGTCGACTTCATGATCCTGCCGCCCGCCCTGCTCGACGCGATGCCGGCGGACCTCGACCTGCCGCGCGACAGCGTGCTGCTCGCCGGCACCGAACGCGTGTCGCCGGAGCTGGTGCGCCGCTGGGCGCCGGGCCGCCGGATGTTCAACGCCTACGGCCCGACCGAGGCGACCACCAACTCGACCCTCGGCGAGAGCGACCCGGCCGAGCTGGCGGACGCGACCGTCGTGCCGATCGGGATCCCCGACCCCGGCACCCGGGCGTACGTGCTCGACGCCGGGCTGCGACCGGTCCCGCCCGGCGTGGTGGGGGAGCTGTACCTCGCGGGCTCGGGCCTGGCGCGCGGATACCTCGGGCGGCCGGGGCTGACTTCGGAGCGGTTCGTCGCGGACCCCTTCGGTTCCGGCGGACGGCTGTACCGGACGGGTGACCTGGTGAAATGGCTGCCGGACGGGCGTCTCGTGTTCCTCGGCCGGGCCGACGACCAGGTCAAGATCCGCGGCTACCGCATCGAACTCGGCGAGATCGAGTCCGTGCTCGCCGAGCACCCGGCCGTCGGGCAGACCGTCGTCGTCGCCCAGGACGGGCGGCTCATCGCCTACGCCGTGCCCTCGGCCGGGCGGGACGAAGACGCCGAACGGGACCACGTCGGCGAGTGGCGCGAGCTGCACGAGAACGTCTTCACCGAAGCCGCGGCCGGGGGCCTCGAAGAGAACTTCACCGGCTGGAACTCCAGCTACGACGGCTCCGAAATCCCCCTCGACGAGATGCGCGAGTGGCACGCCGCGACGATCGACCGGATCCGCTCGCTGCGGCCGAAGCGGGTGCTGGAGATCGGCGTCGGCAGCGGCCTGATCCTGTCCCGGATCGCGCCGGACGCCGAGGAGTACTGGGGCGTGGACCTGTCCGAGAAGGCCATCGCCAACCTGCGGCGCGAACTCGCGGCGACGCCGTTCGCGAGCAAGGTCCACCTGGCCGCGCGGCCCGCCCACGACCTCGGTGAGCTGCCGGAGTTCGACACGGTGGTCATCAACTCGGTCGCCCAGTACTTCCCCAGCGTCGGTTACCTCGCCGAAGTCCTCCGCACGGCCGCGGCGCACGTCCGGCCGGGCGGGGTCATCTTTCTCGGCGACATCCGGAACCTGCGGTCCTTGCGGGCGTTCCGGACGGCGACCGAGCTGCGCCACGGCCGCCGCGACGTCGCCGCGGTGGACCAGGCGATCGCCCGCGAAGGCGAGCTGGTCCTGGACCCGGATTTCTTCACGGCCCTGGACCTCGACGGCTTCGACGACGTCGACCTGTGGGTCAAGCGCGGCCACGCCCACAACGAGCTGACCCGCCACCGCTACGACGTCGTCCTGCGGAAGGCTCCGCGACCCGACGCGCCCGAAGAGCTGGTCGTCGGACTCGACGCGCTGGAACCGGCCTTGGCCGCCCGCCCGGCCCGGCTGCGCGTGACCGGCGTGCCCAACGCCCGGCTGTCCGGTGAACTCGCCGCCGTCGCCGCGCTGGCCGCGGGCGACGCCGGGACCGCACTGTCCTCTTTGGAGCAGCGAGATGGCGTGGATCCCGAAACGCTGCACGACCTCGGCGAGCGGCACGGTTACCGCGTGTACGCGACCCTCACCGCGGACGACGGCGCGTTGGAGGTCGTGTTCACGACCGGGTCGCCGCAGCGGGTCTACCGCGGCCGGCCGACCCGGGTCCCCCTCGAAGCGCTGGGCAACCACCCGGCCGGGCAGCGGGACACGAACGCGCTGGTGACGGCCCTGCGTGCGCACGTCCGCGACCGGCTGCCGCAGTACATGGTGCCGTCGGCGTTCGTGCTCCTCGACCGGCTCCCGCTGCTGGCCTCCGGCAAACTCGACCGGCGCGCCCTGCCGAGCCCGGACCAGCAGGCGGCCACCACCGGCCGGGCCCCGCGGACACCGGTCGAAGAAGTCGTGTGCGGGCTGTTCGCCGAGGTCCTCGACACGGCGTCGATCGGCGTCGACGACGACTTCTTCGCCCTCGGCGGGCATTCGCTGATGGCGACCCGCCTGGTCGCCCGGCTGCGCGCGGTCTTCGGCGTCGAACTGCAGGTGCGGTCGGTGTTCGAGACACCGACGGTCGCCGGGCTCGCTGCCGTGCTGGCCGGCTCGGATGCCGGACAAGCCCGGCCCGCCCTGGTGCGCGCCGACCCGCGGCCGGACGTGCTGCCGCTGTCGTTCGCCCAGCAGCGGCTGTGGTTCCTGCACCGCCTGGAAGGCCCGTCGGCGACGTACAACATGCCGACGGCGGTCCGGCTGACCGGCGACCTCGACGTCGACGCGCTGCGCACGGCGCTGTCCGACGTCGTCGAGCGCCACGAAGCCCTGCGCACGGTCTTCCCGGAGATCGACGGGGAAGCCCGGCAGCACGTCCTCGCCGACGTCACGGTCCCGCTGCCGGTCCGCACGGTCACCGAAGCCACGCTCGCCGACGCGGTGTCCGAAGCGGCGGGCACGGTGTTCGAGCTGGAGTCGGAGCTCCCGCTGCGGGCGCAGCTGCTGCGCCTGAGCGCCCGGGAGCACGTCCTGGTGCTGGTGTTCCACCACATCGCCTCCGACGGCTGGTCGACCGCGCCGCTGTGGCGGGACCTCGCGACGGCCTACACCGCCCGGTGCGCCGGCGGACGTCCACAGTGGACGCCGTTGCCGGTGCAGTACGCGGACTACACGCTCTGGCAGCGGGACGTCCTCGGCGAGCCGGTGATCGAACCGCAGCTGGCCTACTGGCGCGAAGCCCTCGCCGGCCTGCCCGAACGGATCGAGCTGCCCACCGACCGCCCGCACCCGCCGGAGGCGTCCTACCGCGGCGAGCAGTTCGCCTTCGGCTGGGACGCCGGGCTCCACAGTGGACTGGTCGAGCTGGCCCGGGCCTGCGGGGCCAGCGTGTTCATGGTCGTGCACGCCGGGCTCACCGCGGTGCTCACCCGGCTCGGCGCGGGCACCGACATCCCGCTCGGCACGTCCATCGCCGGGCGCACCGACGCCGCCCTCGACGACCTCGTCGGCTTCTTCGTCAACACCCTGGTCCTGCGCGTGGACACGAGTGGTGACCCGTCGTTCCGGGAGCTCGTGGCCCGGGTGCGGGACCGCAGCCTCGACGCCTACGCCCACCAGGACGTGCCGTTCGAGCGGCTGGTCGAGACGCTGAACCCGGTCCGGTCCCTCGCCTACCACCCGCTGTTCCAGACGATGCTGGCCTGGCAGAACAACGCCGTCGCCGACCTCGCGCTGCCGGGCCTGGCCGTCGCGGAGGAGCCGGTCCGCACCGGGACCGCGCGCGCCGACCTGACGTTCTTCGTCGGCGAGCGGCCCGGGCACCAGGCCGGCATCCGCGGCACGGCGGAGTACAACAGCGACGTCTTCGACCGCACGAGCGTCGAGGCGCTCCTGGAGCGGCTGCGGACGCTCCTGGCGGCCGTGGTGGCCGACCCGGACACCCGGATCGGCGCCGTCGACCTGCTCACCGCCGCCGAACACGAGCAGCTCGCCGCCGACCCGGCGACCCCGCTGCCCGCGGAGACGACCGCCGAGCTGTTCGCCGCCCAGGCCGCCCGGACGCCGGACGCCCTCGCCTTGACGTTCGGTTCCGAGCGGCTCGGCTACGCCGAGCTGGACACGCGGGCCACGACCCTCGCCCGGGCGCTGCTCGCGCGGGGCGCGCGGCCGGAACGCGTGGTGGCGGTCGCGCTGCCGCGCTCGGTGGACCTGGTCGTCGCGCTGCTGGCGGTGCTCAAGACCGGCGCCGCCTACCTGCCCTTGGACCTCAACCACCCGGCCGAGCGCATCGAGCTGATGCTCACCGATGCGGCCCCGCACCTGGTCGTCGCCGAAGACGGCTTCGGCGACCGGCTCGTGCGGCCCGGCGACACCGGCCCGGAAGCGGCCTGGCCGTCGATCAGCCCGGACCACCCGGCGTACGTGATCTTCACCTCCGGCTCCACCGGACGTCCGAAGGCCGTCGCCGGAACCCAGCGGGCGCTGGCCAACCGGCTGCACTGGGGCCGGGACATCGCCCGGGGCGTGCGCGTGGCCAAGAGCGCGCTGACGTTCATCGACGGCTCCACCGAGCTGCTCGGCGGCCTGGTCGCCGGTGATCCGGTGGTCCTCGCCGACGACAGCACGGCCACCGACCCCCTGGCGCTGGCCGGCTTCGTCCGCGAGTCCGGCGCCCAGGTGCTCACCGTCGTCCCCAGCCTCCTCGACACCTTCGCCGAGGACGCCCCGGCGGGCGCGTTCGACTCGGTGTCCACCTGGATCACCAGCGGCGAACCGCTGTCCGACGCCCTGGCCGAGAAGGTCGCCGCCCGGTGGCCGTCGGCGAAACTGGTCAACCTCTACGGCTGCTCGGAAGTCGCCGGCGACAGCCTGGCCCAGGTCTGCGGCCCGGTGGCCATCGGACGGCCGGTCGCGAACACCCGCGCGTACGTCCTCGACGCGGCGTTGCGGCCGGTGCCGCCGGGGGTGCGTGGCGAGCTGTACCTCGCCGGCGCCGGTGTCGCGCGGGGCTACCTCGGCCGGCCCGCGCTCACCGCCGAACGGTTCGTCGCCTCGCCGTTCGAACCGGGGGAGCGGATGTACCGCACCGGCGACCTGGTCCGCCGCCGCGCCGACGGGGCCCTGGACTTCCTCGGCCGCGCCGACCAGCAGGTCAAGATCCGCGGCTTCCGCGTCGAACCCGGCGAAGTCGAGGCCGTGCTGACGACCGGCGCCGCGGTGGCGCGCGCCGCCGTGATCGCCCGGGAGAACCGGCTGATCGCCTACGTTTCGCCCTCGGGTGACCCGGTCGCGCTGCGGGCGCTGCTCGCCGAGCGCCTGCCGGAGCACCTGGTGCCGTCGGCGATCGTCGTCCTGCCCGAGCTGCCGGTGAACGCCAACGGCAAGCTCGACCGCGCCGCCCTGCCCGACCCGGAGGTCCGGTCGTCCGGACGGCTCGCCCGGACCCCGGCCGAACAGGCGCTGTGCGAACTGTTCGCCGATGTCCTCGGCGTGCCGTCGGTCGGCCCGGACGACGGGTTCTTCACCCTCGGCGGCCATTCGCTGCTGGCGACCCGGCTGGTCAGCCGGATCCGCGCGCTGCTCGGCGTCGAAGTGCCGATCCGGGCGGTGTTCGACGCCCCGACCCCGGCCCGGCTCGCCGAAGCCCTGGACCCCGCGCGGGGCCGCCGCCCGGCGCTGGTCCCGGCCGCGCGCCCGGACGTCCTGCCGCTGTCGTTCGCGCAGCAGCGGCTGTGGTTCCTCGACCGCCTCGACGGGCCGTCCGCGACCTACAACATCCCGTGGGCGTGGGACCTGACCGGCCCGGTCGACGTCGACGCGCTGCGGGCCGCGTTGGGTGACGTCGTGGCGCGTCACGAGGTCCTCCGGACGCTCCTGGTCGAAGAGCAGGGCACGCCCCGGCAGGTCGTCCTCGGCGAGGCCGTCCCGGTGCTGGTCACCGAGACGGCGGCCGGCCTCGACGAGCGCGTCGCCGCGGCGGCGTCGTACCGCTTCACCCTCGACGCCGAGATCCCGATCCGGGCCACGCTAGTCTCGGCCGGACCGGAGCGGCACGTGCTGGTGCTGCTGGTGCACCACATCGCGGGCGACGGCTGGTCGCTGCCGCCGCTGAAGCGGGACCTCGACACCGCCTACGCGGCCCGGCTCCGCGGTGAGCGTCCACAGTGGACGCCGTTGCCGGTGCAATACGCGGACTACACGCTGTGGCAGCGGGAGATGTTCGGCCGCGCCGACGACCCGGACAGCCTCCTCGGCCGGCAGGCCGCGTTCTGGCGGGACACCCTGGCCGGGATCCCCGACGAACTGCCCCTCCCGGCCGACCGGCCACGTCCGGCGCGGTCGACCAACCGCGGCGCCGCCGTGCCGTTCACCGTGCCCGCGTCCGTCCACAAGGGATTGCGGGACCTGGCCCACCGCAGCGACACGAGCACGTTCATGGTCCTGCAGGCGGTGCTGGCCGCGCTGCTGACCCGGCTCGGCGCGGGTACCGACATCCCGCTGGGGACGCCGGTGGCCGGCCGCTCCGACCACGCCCTGGAGGACCTCGCCGGCTTCTTCGTCAACACCCTTGTCCTGCGGACCGACACCGGCGGCGATCCGACGTTCCGGCAGCTGCTGGACCGCGTCCGCGAGGCCGACCTGGCGGCGTACGCCCACCAGGACCTGCCGTTCGAGCACCTCGTCGAGCTGCTCAACCCGCCGCGGTCGCTGTCCCGGCACCCGCTGTTCCAGGTCATGCTCGCGGTCTACCACTCGGGTGCGGAGCCGGAACGGCTGCTCGGGCTGGACGCGGCCTACCGGGACACCGGGCTGCGGCAGGCGAAGTTCGACCTGTCGTTCGACCTGGTCGAGACGCCCGAGGGCATCGACGGCGACCTCGAATACAGCCTCGACCTCTTCGACGAGCCGACCGCCCGGACGCTCACCGAGCGCCTGGTGCGGGTGATGGCGGCGGTCGTCGCCGACCCGGACCGGCCGCTGAGCCGCCTCGACGTCCTCGACGCTCCGGAGCGGGACCGCATCCTGCGTGACTGGGGTACCGGGGCGCCGCTGACACTCTCCGCGCCGACGGTCGTCGACCGGCTGGCCGCCCAGGTGGCGGCGACCCCGGACGCGACCGCGCTGAGCGACGCGACTTCGAGCGTGACGTTCGCGGAGTTCGCCGCGCGGACCGATCGCCTCGCCCGGTGGCTGGCGTCGCAGGGGGCGGGGCCGGAGAAGGTCGTGGCGCTCGTGCTGCCGCGGTCGGCGGCGGTGGTCGAGGCGATCTTCGGCGTGTTCAAGACGGGCGCGGCCTACCTGCCGGTGGACCCGGACCAGCCGGCCGACCGGATCTCGGCGATCCTCGCCGACGCCGGTCCCGCGCTGGTGCTGACCAGCCGTTCGCTGGCTTCGGCCGTTCCCGGTGCGTTGTTCGTCGAGGACATTGTGGACAGTGACGCCGCGCTTGCTCCGCCGTCGCCCGCGAACCCGGCGTACGTGCTCTACACGTCCGGCTCCACGGGCAAGCCCAAGGGCGTGGTCATCCCGCATTCGGGGCTGGTCAACCTGTTCCACAGCCACCGCGAGACGCTCTACCGCCCGGCCGTCGCCGCGGCGGGCGGACGGCGGCTGCGCGTCGGGCACGCGTGGGCGTTCTTCTTCGACGCCTCCTGGCAGCCGCAGCTGTGGCTGCTCGACGGGCACGAGGTGCACGTCGTCGACGACGACACCCGCCGCGACCCTGCGCGGCTGGCGGCGGTGGTGCGCGAGCGCGGCCTCGACTTCCTCGAGCTCACGCCGTCGCACTTCGCGCAGCTGGCCGCGGCCGGGGTGATCGCGGACGGCCGGTGCGCCCTCGGCGTGGTCGGCGTCGGCGGGGAAGCCGTGTCGCAGACGCTGTGGGAGACGCTGTCGTCGATGCCGGACACGGAGGCGTACAACCTCTACGGCCCCACCGAAGCCACGGTGGACGCGCTGGTCGGCCGCTTCGGCGACGCCGACCGGCCGGTGGTCGGCCGTCCGGTGCACAACACCCGCGCGTACGTCCTCGACGGCGGTCTGGCGCCGGTGCCCGCCGGGGTGCCCGGCGAGCTGTACCTGGCCGGCGCCGGGCTGGCCCGCGGCTACCACGGGCGTCCCGGGCTCACCGCCGAACGGTTCGTCGCCTCGCCGTTCCAGCCGGGGGAGCGGATGTACCGCACCGGCGACCTGGTGCGCTGGCGGCCGGACGGGCAGCTGGAGTACCTCGGCCGCACCGACGACCAGGTCAAGCT
This sequence comes from Amycolatopsis sp. NPDC003731, assembly GCF_053586895.1. Classification (NCBI taxonomy): domain Bacteria; kingdom Bacillati; phylum Actinomycetota; class Actinomycetes; order Pseudonocardiales; family Pseudonocardiaceae; genus Amycolatopsis; species Amycolatopsis sp. NPDC003731. The sequence continues at coordinate 9,889 of NZ_JBSFNC010000060.1, forward strand.
CCGCGGCTTCCGGATCGAGCCCGGCGAGATCGAGACGGCCCTGACCCGGCACGAGGACGTCTCGCAGGCGCTGGTCGTCGTCCGCGACGAACGGCTGATCGCCTACACGACCCCGGAGACCGCGGATCCGCGGCGGCTGCGGGAGTTCCTCGCCCGCACGCTGCCCGAGTACATGGTGCCCGCGGCGATCGTCCCCCTCGCCGCGTTCCCCGTGACCCCCAACGGGAAGCTGGATCGGGCGGCGTTGCCGGTGCCCGAGTTCGGAACCCGCGGCCGGGCCCCCGGAACGGCCACGGAGAAGGCGCTCTGCGAGATCTTCGCGGAGGTCCTGGACGTCGCCGCCGTCGGCGCGGACGACGACCTGTTCACCCTCGGCGGCCATTCGATGCTGCTGGTGGTCCTGCGCAACCGGATCACCGAGCGGCTCGGGGCCGAACTGCCGATCGCCGAGTTCTTCCGCACCCCCACCGCGGCGGGCCTCGCCGCGCTGTTGACCCCAGACACGGAGTAGACGTGCACCGCACCCTGATGAACGCCAAGATCCACCGCGCCACCGTCACCCAGGCCGACCTGCACTACGTCGGCTCGCTGACCATCGACGCGGACCTGATGGCCGCCGCGGACATCGTCGAAGGGGAGAAGGTCCAGGTCGTCGACATCACCAACGGCGCCCGGCTGGAGACCTACGCCATCACCGGCGAGCCCGGGTCCGGCGTGATCGGCGTCAACGGCGCCGCGGCGCACCTCGTGCACCCCGGCGACCTCGTCATCATCATCACCTACGCGCAGGTGGAGGAGGCCGAGCGGGCCGTGCACCGGCCGCGGGTGGTGCACGTCGACGCGGACAACCGGCAGGTCCACTTCGGGCACGACCCGGCCGAGCCGGTGCCGGGAGCGGAGGCGCAGCTTTCGGGCCGTGGGCGCTGACACAGTTGCTTTTGCGAGGCTTACCTAAATAAGGTATGCCTAAGTTACTGGTCTGCGAGAGGTGCTCATGTCCTTGTTCCCAGCTACCGGGCTCAGCCGGCGTGGTTTCCTGATCGGCGCGGGCGGCCTCGCGGCTGCCGCGGCCCTCACCGCGTGCGGCAGCGGCGACGACAAGCAGGCGGCCGGCGCCTCCGGCCCGTGGGAGTTCACCGACGACCGCGGCCAGAAGGCCGCGCGCGACCAGCGTCCGGCGCGGGTGGTGGCCTACGCCAGCTCGGCCGCCGCGCTCTGGGACTACGGCGTCCGCCCGGTCGGCGTATTCGGCCCGCAGAAGAAGGCCGACGGCGGCAAGGAGATCCAGGCCGGCAACATCGACCTCAACGCCGTCACCTCGATCGGCAACGCCTGGGACGACTTCAGCATGGAGAAGTTCGCCGCGCTGAAGCCGGACCTGGTCGTCACCGGCCTGACCGGCACCAAGCCGACGGACATGTGGGTGCTCACCGACGACCTCGGCCCCAAGGTGCAGCAGGTCGCGCCGATCGTCGCGCTCTCGGAGTACAAGGTCACGCTGCCCAAGGTGATCGAGCGCTACTCGCAGCTGGCGGTCGCGCTGGGCGGCGACGCGAACTCGGAGACCATGATGAAGGCCAAGGAGGACTTCGACAAGGCGTCCGAGGACCTGCGCGCGGCGGCCAAGGAAAAGGCCGGCCTCAAGGTTCTGGTGCTCTACGGCGACAAGGACGGCCTCTACATCGCGAAGCCGGACTTCTTCGCCGACCTCGCGTACTACCGCGAGCTCGGCCTGGACATCGTCTCCGGCGGCGGCAGCGAGGACTACTGGGAGCAGCTGTCGTGGGAGCAGGCGGGCAAGTACCCGGCCGACCTGATCCTGACCGACTCGCGCTCGTACGCGCTGCCGCGGGCCCAGATGACGCAGTTCCCGACCTGGAACCAGCTGCCCGCGGTCAAGGCGAACCAGCTCGGCGACTGGTCGGCCGAGCCGCGCTTCAACCACCTGCTCGCCACGCCGGTCATCCAGCAGCTGACCGCGCTGGTGAAGGGTGCCCGCACGGACATCACCGCCTGAGGAGGCCCGCGATGACCAACCCGTTCGAAGACCCGTCGGCGACGTACCTGGTCCTGGTGAACGCCGAGAACCAGCACAGCCTGTGGCCGGAGTTCGCGGACGTCCCGGCCGGCTGGACGGTCGCCTTCGGCCCGTCGTCCCGTCAGGAGTGCCTGGACCACGTGGAAGCGAACTGGACGGACATGCGCCCGAAATCCCTGGCCGACGCCATGGACGCCTGACCACCTTCCCGAACGACACGCCGGAAGCCGAACGGTTTCCGGCGTGTCGTCCATTCCGGTTCCGGTGACCGGTTAATTCGGTATCCCTCCGCTTGCCGGGATCGGTATCGTCCGCCGGGTGAAATCGAGATCGCGCATTTTCGCCGTCATCGCGGCCACAATCGCCATGGGTCTGGGAGTCACCGCTCCCGCGCTGGCGGAAACCAATCAGACGCTCGAAATCAAGAATGTCGTCCTGGGCAAATGCCTCTCCGTCGGGGCGCCCACCAACGCCTGGGTCACGCTGGAGGACTGCACCGGCGCGAAAACCCAGCAGTGGGAGCGGATCCCCGTGGACGGCGACAAGGTGATCCTTCGCAACCTCGGCGATCGGGGCTGTGTCAAGGGAATGAACAACCTCGCCCGCTTCGAATGCGACGACGAGGACGTGCAGCAGTACTGGGTGCTCGCCGGTGACCAGCTGAAGAACGCCGGCACGGGCCAAGTGGCCGACAGCTACCTCTACGACGACTTCGGCGTGATCCTGCAGAACCCCAGCGGCAGTGACTACCAGCGGTGGCAGTTCACGGTCACCGGGACCGCGCCGGCGCCGCCGGCGGACACGAGCGGCAAGGTTGTCCAGCTCAAAAGCGTTTCGGAGCGCAAGTGCGCCGTGGCCACCGGCACCGCCGTGCGGCTGGCCGACTGCGCCGGCGCGGTGGACCAGAAATTCCAGCGGGTCGAGCTCGGCGGGGGCGTGGTCCAGCTGCGCAACCTCGCCTCCGGCACCTGCCTGCGCACCGGGACGTTCGGACTGCCCCGCGTCGATCTGGTGACGGCCTGCGCTTCGGCCGACCCGGCGCAGCAGTGGCGGGTCGAGCCGGACCTGATCGGCACGTTCCGGGTGCGCAACGTCGCCGGCGGTACTTACCTCACGCCGCGCGGAAGCTCCAACGACATCACGACCTACGAGCGCACTTCCCTGGCGAACTGGCAGAAGTGGAGTCTCACCATCGCCTGAGGCGAATCATGGTGCCGGCCGGCGCGCCCTCAAGCGCGCTGACCGGACCAGGCCGCCCACAGCTTCGCGTACCGGCCACCGGCGGCGACCAGGTCGTCGTGGGTTCCGGACTCCACGACCGCACCCTCGTCGAGGACCACGATCCGGTCGGACGCCGCCGCCTGGGTGAGGCGGTGGGCCACCACCAGCGCCGTGCGTCCCTCCAGGGCCGCCGCGGCCGCCGACTCCAGGACCTTCGAACCCGCGCTGCCCGCCTCCGCCGTGGCCTCGTCGAGGATCGCGATCGGGGGATCCGCCAGCACCAGCCGTACCAGAGCCAGTTGCTGCGCCTGCGTCACCGTCATCTGGTGACCGCCTTCGCCGACGACCGTCGCCAGCCCGTCCGGCAGCGACGAAACCCACGTCAGCGCCCCCACCTTGGCCAGCGCCTCCCGCAGTTCGGCGTCCGTCGCCTCCGGACGGGCCAGCCGCAGGTCGTCGGCGAGCGTCCCCGCGAAGACGTGGACCTCCTGGCTGATCAGCCCGACGGTCCGCCGGGTGGTTTCCGGACCCAGCTCGTCCAGCGGCACACCGCCGAGCGTCACCGAGCCCGCGTCCGGGCGGTGGATGCCGGCGATCAGCTTGGCCAGCGTCGTCTTCCCGGCCCCGCTCGCCCCGACCAGCGCCACCCGTTCCCCGGGCGCGACGCCGAGGTCGACGTCGCGCAGCACCGGATGTCCGTCCACATAGGAGTAGCCGATCCCCGCCGTCTTCACCGAAGCGTCGACCGGCCGTGACGGCTGCGCCGGCGAGGCCTCGGCGGGCAGATCCGCGACGCCGATCAGCCGCGCGAGGCTGGCCGCGGCCGCCTGGGCGTCGTCGACCAGCGCCAGCGCCGTCGTGATCGGCCCGAACAGGCTGTGGAAGTACAGTGCCGCCGCCGTCGCGACACCGACGGTCACCGCGTCCGCGCCCACCAGCACGAACCCGAGCGCGAGCACCGCCGACAGCCCGATGAACTCCGCCAGGTTCAGCCGCGCGTAGAACCGCGTGACCAGGCGGATTCCCTGCAGCGCCAGCGACACCGCCGCGTCGGACCGCGCGCGGACCCGGTCCAGGTGGGTGTCCGCCAGCCGGAACGCGCGGACCGTCTTCGCGCCGCCGATGGTGTCCAGCAGCTGCTGCTGTTGCGTCCCGACCGCCTCGCGCTGCGCGGCGTACAACGGCTTCGCGCGCGGCACGTACCAGCGCACGGTCCACAGCTGGACCGGCACGGCCAGCAGCGCGGCCAGCAGGAACCGCCAGTCCAGCACGGCCAGCGCCCCGAGGGTCAGCACGACCGTCAGCACCGACCGCCCCAGCTCGGGCAGCGCCTGCCGGACGCCCTCGGCGACCACCGAGACGTCGTTCGTCACGCGGGCGGTGAGGTCGCCGGACCCGGCGCGTTCGAGCTGTTCGAGCGGCAGGCCGAGGGCGCGTTCGACGAACCGTTCGCGCAGCTCGGCCAGGATCGTCTCGCCCAGCCGCGCCACCAGCGACACGCCGATCGCCGTCGCCACCGCCTGCGCCACCGCGACGAGCACCAGCCCCACCACGGGCGTGACGAGGTCCGCGGCCGGGCGGCGAGCGGCGACCAGGTCGACGACCCGGCCGAGCAGCGGCGCGGTCAGCAGGCCGATCGCGGTCGCCGCGACGAGCATGGTGAACGCGGCCGCCGCGCGGCCCTTCGCCCGGCCGATGAGCTCGCCGAGGACGGCGCGGATCCGCCGTCCGTCGGCCACGGGCAGGAGTTCGCGGGTCATGACAGCACCGCCGCTCGGTAGTCGGGACGGCCGGCCAGTTCGGTGTGGCTGCCTTCGCCCGCGACCCGTCCGTCGTCGAGCAGGACGACGCGGTCGGTGGCGGCCAGCAGCGCCGGGCTGGTGGTGACGAGGATCGTGGTGCGGCCGCGCCGCAGGTCGGCGAGCCCCGCGGCGATCCGGGCCTCGGTGACGGTGTCGACGGCGGTCGTCGGGTCGTGCAACACCAGCACCGGCGCGTCGGCGGCGAGCGCCCGGGCGAGCGCGACCCGCTGCCGCTGCCCGCCGGAGAGCGACCGCCCGCGTTCGGTGACGGCGGTCGCGACGCCGTCGGGCAGCGCGCTCGCCACCTCGTCGACGGCGGCCGCGGTCATCGCTTCGGCCGTCTTCGGGCCGGTTTCGATGTTCTCGGCGACCGTGCCGGCGAACAGGTCCGCGTCGTGCGCGGCGACCAGCACCACCTCGCGGACCCGGCTTGGGTCCACAGTGGACAGGTCCACCGAGTCGACCGAGACCGAGCCGCCCGCGGGATCGGCGGCGCGGCCCAGGCAGTCGAGGAGGTCCGTCGCGGCGGCCGGGTCGGTGGCCACCACGCCGAGCAGCTCGCCCGGCCGTGCTTCGAAGCCGACGTCGCGCAGGGCGCCGCGGTTCAGCGCGGACAGCTTGACGTGCCCGGCCGCCGGCACCGGCAGCATCGCGTCCCCGGCGCCGACGGCGGGCGGCGCGTTCAGCACGTCGGCGATGCGGGCGGCCGACGCGCGACCCTGCGCGAGTTCGCCGTTGACCCACGAGAAGATCGAGAACGGCGTGATCAGGTACTGCGCGAGCCCGACCGCGGCGACCAGGTCGCCGACGCTGATGTCGCCCGCCGCGGCGAGGTTGCCGCCGACCAGCGCGACCACGGCGATGAAGATGCCGGTGAGCGCCAGCAGCGCGCCGTTGTGCCAGGCCTGGGCGCGGGCCGCGCGCAGCGTCGCCCGCAGCGAGTCCTGGCTGGTCCGGCGGTAGCGGTCGACGGCGGCGCGTTCGGCGCCGACGCCCTTCAGCACGCGCAGCCCGGCGACGAGGTCGGTGGCGACGCCGGAGGCGAACGCCGACCGCTCCTGCTCGGCCTCGCTGCGGCGCTCCAGCGGCTTCCCGATCAGGTGCGCGAGGTACAGCATCGGCGGCGTGCCGAGCAGCACGAGCAGGCCGAGCGGCAGCGACATGGTGAGCAGCGCGACCGCGCTGACCAGCAGCCCGGCCAGGCCGGCGACGCCGAAGGGGAGGACGCCGTTGACGGTGCCGACGCGCTTGGCGTCCGACGTCCCGATGCTCACCAGCTCGCCGGCGAGCGTGCCGGAATCGGCGACGCCGCCGGGGTGCAGCACACGGCGTCCGACGTCCAGGCGCAGGTCGTGGGCCGCGCGTTCGGCGGCGCGCTCGCCGAAGCGGGCGCCGAGCCGGTAGCTGGTGGACAGCGCGGCGAAGAGCACGCCCAGGACGGCCAGCCAGCTCAGCAGCGTGCCGATCGACCCGCCCGTGACGGCCTGGTCGATGACCACGCCGATCACCACCGGGACCAGTGCTTCGCCGCCTTGGTGGCCCGCGGTCAGCAGCGCGGCGAGCGCCACCGACCGTCGTTGCCCGGCGATCGACCGGCGGAGGACCTGCCGTCCCGTCGTGCGCACCCGCGCCTCCCTCTCCAGAGCTGGGATAGGTAAGGCTAGTCTAAGTAAAGAAGTTACGGGAACACGGTCGGCTTCGTCTCGGAACGCGGTTCGGTCGCCGGTTCGCCGAACCGGGCCAGCGCGAGCGCGGCCAGCACGGCGAGGGCGAACCCGGCGACGGCGACGAGCGCGAAGCCGGGCCGGGTGCGGTCGCCGAGGGCGAGCACGCCGACCAGGGACGGGAAGACCGTCTCGCCGAGCACCATCATCGCGGTCGAGGTGGTGACGCTCCCGCGCTGCAACGCCGTCGCGTAGAACAGCATCGCCATCCCGCCGGCGATCGCGACGGTGTAGGTGGCGAGGTCGGTGAGCAGGTCGAGCGGGGCGAGGCTGGGGATGATCCGGCCGGCGATGGCGACGACGCCGAAGCACAATCCGGCGACGAGCCCCAGCGCCGGGGTCCGGATCCGGCGGCTCGCCTTACCCGCGGCGATCCCGGCCACGGCGAGCACGGCGACCGCGCCCACCAGGCCGAGGCGGAAGCCGAGCCCGACGGGGTCCGAGCCCTCGCTTTCGGCGGCGGTGCCGAGCAGGGCGAGCCCGGCGCACACGACGCCGACGGCCGCCCACTCCTTCTTGCCGAGCCGCACGCCGAGGAACCGGGCGGCGACGGCGGTCACGGCGAGGCTCGCGGCCAGCGCGGCCTGGACGACGAACAGCGGCAGGACGTGCAGGGCGGCGATCTGCGCGACGAACCCGAGGACGTCGAGGGAGAGGCCGAGCACGAACTTCCACTGGCCGAGCACGCGGACCAACAGTTTCGGGTCGACGCCGTCGGCCCCGGTGTCGGTCGCCCGGGCGGCGACCGATTGCATCACCGAAGCCACGCCGTACGCGCATGCCGCGCCGAGGGCGCAGAGCAGTCCCCACCACATGCCGGTCACTCTATTTTGTCGGACCCGTGGGGTACGGTGCGGCCATGTCGAACACGAGTTCGAAGACGCACCGCCAGTGGCCCGCCCCGCTGGCGGCCGACGAGCTGCGTCTCCTGCTGGATTTCCTGCAGTTCCTCCGCGCGACGGCGGTGAACAAGCTGGCGGGGCTGACGGCCGCGCAGGCCTCGGCGACCCCGTTGCCCGCGTCGCCCCGGATGAGCGCGCTGGGGGTGGTGAAGCACCTGACGGCGGTCGAGCGCTGGTGGCTGGCGATCGAGGCGGGCGGGGCGGACCTGCCCTCGCTGTGGGCGGGCAGCCCGGACCCGAGCTGGGACGTCGGCCCGGACGACACGCCGGCTTCGGTGGTGGCGGCGTACAAGGCGGAGTGGGCACGGGTGGAGAAGGCGCTACGCGGGCTGGGCCCGGACGACCGGACGCGGCGGCGGTCGGAGTTCACCGTGCGGTGGGTGGTCGCCCATGTCGTGCAGGAGACGGCCCGCCACGTGGGGCACCTGGACGTGCTGCGCGAGCTGGCCGACGGGGAGGTGGGGGAGTGACCCGACGATGATGGCGGCGCGATCCGGGCGGAAATCCGGGTGACAGGCGCGGCTATCCTGGACTCGTGGCCGTCGTTGCGGAATCCCGCCGATTTACCGGCCCCCTGGCCCGTTCCGGGCGCCAGCGGGGTTCCGGTGCCATGACCGCAGCCTGAACCGCGCCGGGTGTCCGGGCCAGGGGGATCCACGTCCTCAGCCGTCCCGAGCCCGGAGGTTCCGTCATGCCCGAAGCACTCACCCCTGGCCAGCTCGCGCGCGATCTCGCCGTCCGCGACCTCACCGATCCGGCCGGCGGCCCGCATGCCGTCCAGCTCGTCGTCGACCAGGCCGTCGAGGCGCTCGCCGGCCGGTGGCCGTGCGCCGTCCGGCGATGGCCGGGCGAGCGCATCGTCACCGTGGCCGACAACTACGACAACCTCGGCTACGACCCGGCCGACGTCACCCGCGACGCCCGCTACACCCGGTACGTCGACACCGAGCACGTCCTGCGCAGCCACTCCACCGCCCTCGTCCCCGCCGCGCTCCGGGACCTGGCCGCGAACCCGGCCGACGACGTCCTGCTCGTGTGTCCCGGCCTCGTCTACCGCCGCGACAGCATCGACCGGCTGCACAGCGGCACGCCGCACCAGCTCGACCTCTGGCGGATCGTCCGCGGGACCGTCACCCGGGCCGACCTCGAGGACATGGTCGCCGCCCTCGTGCCGGGCCTGCGGTGGCGGCTCGAGCCGCGCCGTCATCCGTACACAGTGGACGGTGCGCAGCTCGACGTCGAACACGACGGGCGCTGGGTCGAGGTCGCCGAGTGCGGCCTCGCCCACCCCGCCGTCCTCGCGCGGGCGGGGCTCGGCGACGGCTGGTCCGGGCTGGCGCTCGGCATGGGCCTCGACCGGATGGTCATGCTGCGCAAGGGCATCCCGGACATCCGGCTGCTGCGCTCCACCGAGCCGGCCGTCGCCGCGCAGCTGACGGACCTCGCGCCCTACCGGCCGGTCTCCGCGCTGCCGCCGGTGCGCCGCGACCTGTCGATCGCGGTGCCGGCGGACGACCGCGCCGAGGACCTCGGCGACCGGGTCCGGGAGGCCCTGGGTGAAGACGTCGTCGAGTCGGTCGAGATCAGGCAGGAGACGCCGTACGCCCGGCTGCCGGCGCAGGCCCGGGCCCGCCTCGGTGCGACGCCGGACCAGAAGAACCTGCTCGTCCGCCTGGTGCTCCGGCCCCTGGACCGGACGCTGTCCGACCAGGAGGCGAACGTCCTCCGGGATCGGGCCTACGCCGCCCTGCACCGGGGGAGCGTCCACGAGTGGGCCGGGCTCACCGGAAGACGCGATAGCGCAGGTGCGTGATCGAGGCCGTCGCCCGCGCGTCGATCTGCTCGAGGTCCAGCGGCGGGACGCCGTCGAAGAGCCGGACGCCGTCGCCGAGGGTGTACGGCGCGATGTGCAGCCGGACCTCGTCGATCAGGCCGGCGGCGAGGTACTGGTTGACGGTGGTCGCGCCGCCGTGGACGGAGATCCCGCCGTCGCCGGCCGCCTCGCGGGCGCGGGCCATCGCGGCCTCGATGCCGTCGGTGACGAAGTGGAACGTGGTGCCGCCCGCCATCGGCTGCGGCTCGCGCGGGTGGTGGGTGAGCACGAACACCGGGCCGTGGTACGGCGGGTTGTCGCCCCACCACCCCGTCCACGGCCGGTCCCACTCGCCGCGCACCGGGCCGAACATGTTGCGCCCCATGATGAACGCCTTGGCCGTCATCATCCGGTCGAACTCGGCGGGGTGCTCGTCGCGGCCTTCGCCGTACCAGGCGTGCAGCTTGTCGCCCCAGCCGTCGCCGCCGTCGTCGCCGAAGGGGCGCTGCTCGGTCTGGTGGTGCCCGGCGGCGTAGCCGTCGAGGGTGATCGTGAGGTCGCAGGTCACCTTGCCGGTCATGTCCGTGTCCTTTACGGTCGGCTGCTCCGGCGCCCAGGATGGCGCAGGGCGCCACATGACGTCCAATGCCAATCGAGCCTGCGATTCATTGGTATTCTCGATGAATGCTGAACCTGGTCCAGCTCAAGGTTCTGGCCGCGGTGGCCCGCCACGGGTCGGTGACCGAAGCGGCCCGGGAACTCCACTATTCGCAGCCGTCGGTCAGCCACCACCTGGCCCGCCTGGAAGCGGCCACCGGCGCCCGGCTCGTGCAGCGGGCCGGCCGCGGAATCCGCCTGACACCGGAAGGCCGGCTGCTGGCCGACCGCGCCGCCGAAATCGCCGGACGCGTGGCCGCGGCGGCCGAAGAACTGGCCGCGCAGGTCGGCCTGCGGTCCGGGCGCGTCCGGCTGGCCGCCAACGCCTCCGCGCTGAGCACCCTCGTTCCGCGGGCGGCCGCGTCGCTGGCGGAGGCGCACCCGGGGCTCGAGCTGAGCCTGTTCGACCGGCATCCCGTCGAAGCACTGGACATGCTGCGCCGAGGCGAACTCGACGTCGCCCTCGTCTTCCAGCTCGCGGGCGCCCCGGCCGAGGAGGACGGGGTCCGGCTCCGCCACCTCGCCGACGACCCGATCCACCTGATCAGCCACCGGCCGGACGACAGCCTCGCCGCCCACCGCGACTCGGCCTGGATCGGCGGCTGCGACCGGTGCCGCGCGGAGCTGACGGCCGTCTGCGCGCAGGCGGGGTTCGTCCCCCGCCTCGGCACGTCCAGCGACGACATGGTCGTGGTGCAGTCCCTGGTCGCGGCGGGTCTCGGAGTCGCGATCCTGCCCGGGCTGGCATTGCAGGCGCACCGCAATCCGGAAATCCACGCGACCGCAATCCCGGGCATCCACCGCGGCATCCACGCGGCCACCTACGGCGACCCACCCGACCCGCCCGCGGTGGCCGCCGTCCTGGCCGCGCTCACCCAGGCCGCCGCCGCGGGCCCGTAGGGTGTCCGGCATGACTGATCGGCTCTACTTCCGGCAGCTGCTCGCCGGCCGCGACTTCGCCGTCGGGGATCCCGTCGCGACGCAGATGGTGAACTTCGCCTACCTCATCGGCGACCGCGAGACCAAGGATGCCGTCATCGTCGATCCCGCCTACGCCGTGCGGGATCTGCTCGACGTGCTGGCTCAGGACGGCATGCGGCTCACCGGGGTGCTGGCCACCCACCACCACCCCGACCACGTCGGCGGCGAGATGCTCGGCTTCTCCCTGCCCGGCATCGCCGAACTGCTCGCCGTCGAGCAGGTGCCGATCCACGTCAACGGCGCCGAAACCGAATGGGTCAAGCGGGTCACCGGTGTCTCCGGCACCGATCTGCGCGCCCACGACCACGACGACGTCCTCGAGGTCGGGGCCATCCCGATCCGGCTGCTGCACACGCCCGGGCACACGCCGGGCAGCCAGTGCTTCCTGGTCGAGGACAAGCTCGTCTCCGGCGACACGCTCTTCCTGGAAGGCTGTGGCCGCACCGACTTCCCCGGCGGCGACGCCGAGGAGATCTACCGCAGCCTGCAGGCGCTCGCTGGCCTGTCCGGCGACCCGGTCGTCTACCCCGGGCACCAGTACTCGGCCGAGCCGTCCGCCGCGCTGTCCGAAGTCAAGCGCAGCAACTTCGTCTACCGGCCGCGGTCGCTCGACGAATGGAAAGTCATGTTCGGCGGCTGAGCCAAGTCGTTCCACGGGCTGAAACACCGGGAGTTCACGGAGTGGGCGCCGATTGACTTCCCCTGCCGGGGACCCGATGGTCGGGACCACGCAACCCCGACCGTCCCCCGGGAGAAATCCGTGTCGATTTCCACCACGGGCGTGCTCGCGCACGCCCGGAAGCGCGCCGCCGGGCCGCCGCGCACCGCCGTGCGGCGGCGGCCCGATCTGCGGCGCTGGATCAGCCCGGTGGTGCTGCTCGCCGCCTGGCAGCTCGCCAGCGCCACCGGTGTCCTGCCGCCCGACAAACTCAGTGCACCGTGGACGGTCGTGCAGGCCGGCATCGAGGCCGCGCGCAGCGGCGAACTCGGTGCCGCCTTCGCCGTTTCCCTCGGCCGGGTCGGTGCCGGCTTCGCGCTCGGCGCCGTCGCCGGTGTCCTGCTCGGCATCGTCTCCGGGCTGTCCCGCTGGGGTGAAGCCCTGGTCGACCCGCCGGTCCAGATGCTGCGCACGCTGCCGTTCCTTGGCCTGATCCCGCTGTTCATCCTGTGGTTCGGGATCGGCGAAGAGACGAAGATCGTGCTGGTCGCCCTCGGGGTGGCCTTCCCGCTCTACCTCAACGTCCACTCGGGAATCCGCGGCGCCGACCCGGCGCTGGTCGAAGCTTCCCGGGCCCTCGGGTTCAGCCGCGCGGAACGGCTCTGGCACGTCGTCCTGCCCGGCGCGCTGCCCCAGACCCTCGTCGGGTTGCGGCAGTCGCTCGGCCTGGCCTGGCTCGCGCTGATCGTCGGCGAGACCGTCAACGCCGACGCCGGCGTCGGTTACCTCATCAACAACGCCCGGGAATTCCTGCGCACCGACGTCGTGGTCGTCGGGCTGGTCCTGTACGCCCTGCTCGGCCTGGTCACCGACGCGCTGGTCCGGCTGCTGGAACGGAAGGTGCTGCGGTGGCGAACCCGGTAGCGGAGGTCCGCGGTCTGACCAAGCGGTTCGGCGACCGGACCGTCCTCTCCGGCCTCGACCTGACCGTCGGCCGCGGCGAGTTCGTCGCCCTGCTCGGCCGCAGCGGGTCCGGCAAGTCGACGCTGCTGCGGGTGCTCGCCGGCCTGGATTCCGCCGTCGAAGGCGGTGTGGACGTCACCGGCACCGTTTCGGTGGCGTTCCAGCAGCCGAGACTGCTGCCGTGGCGGAAGGTCTGGCGCAACGTCGTGCTCGGCCTGCGCCAGGACGGCGTCGCGAAGTCCCGCAACCGGGCCCTCGCCGAGCAGGCCCTGGCCGAGGTGCACCTGGCCGAGCACGCCGACGATTGGCCGCTCACGCTGTCCGGCGGCGAGGCCCAGCGCGTCTCGCTGGCCCGTGCGCTGGTGCGGGAGCCGGACTTGCTGCTGCTCGACGAGCCGTTCGGCGCTCTCGACGCGCTCACCCGGATCTCCATGCACGGCCTCGTCCAGGACCTCTGGCAGCGGCACCGGCCGGGCGTGCTGCTGGTGACCCACGACGTCGACGAAGCCCTGCGGCTCGCCGACCGTGTCCTGGTGCTCGACGACGGCCGGATCGTGGCCGCGCACCGGCCGCGCGAAGCCGCCGGCCACGACACCCTCCGCCGCCGCGTGCTGGCCGACCTGGGAGTGACCGAAGATGCTGTGGCGTAACGGAATCATCGCGATCGCGGCGGCCCTCGTGGTGTCCGCCTGCGGGACGGCGGCCGGCGGGGACGCTCCCGTGCCGGCCTCGGTGAGCGCGGCCGACCTGGCGAAGGTGACGCTCAAGGTCGGCGACCAGAAGGGTGGCGTGAAGTCCCTGCTCACCGCCGCCAACCTGCTGCAGGGGACGCCGTACAAGATCGAATGGGCCACGTTCACCTCCGGCCCGCCGCTGCTCGAAGCCGCCTCGGCCGGCGCGATCGACACCGGGCGCGTCGGCAACACACCGCCGATCTTCGCGGCCGCCGCGAAGGCGAAGATCAAGGTGATCAGCGTCTCGCGCAGCAATGTCGAGCGGGAAGCCCTCCTCGTCCCGCCGGACTCGCCGCTGCAGAACGTCGCTTCGCTGAAGGGCAAGACGATCGGCGTCGCCAAGGGCTCCTCGGCGCACGGGCAGCTGCTGAACACGCTGCACAACAACGGCCTGTCCACTAAGGACGTCAAGCTGAGTTTCCTGCAGCCGTCCGAGGCCTACGCCGCGTTCACGCAGCACACCATCGACGCCTGGGCGATCTGGGACCCCTACACCGCCCAGGCGCAGATCGAAGCCCGCGCGCGGGTGCTGGCCGACGGCCGGGGCGCGTCCAACGGCCTCGGCTTCCTGACCGCGAGCACCGCCGCGCTCGGCGATCCCGGCAAGAACTCCGCCCTGCGCGACTTCGCCGTGCGCGTGGTCAAGGCGCAGAAGTGGGCCGACACGCACCGCGAGGAGTGGGCGCAGGCGTGGGCCAAGGAGACCGGGCTGAAGCTCGAAGTCGCGCGGAAGGCCGTCGAAGCGGGCCGTGACCAGCCGATCGTGCTGGACGACTCGGTGGTGGCGTCCGAACAGCAGCTCGCGGACGCGTTCACCGACGAGAAGACTCTGCCGGGCAAGGTGGACTTCGCCGCCTTCGTCGATCGGCGGTTCGGTCCCGACCTGGACCAGGCGAGGAGCAACGGATGAGCATCAGGCTGCACTGGTTCCTGCCCACCAGCGGCGACGGCCGCACGATCGTGGAACGCTTCCACGCCAACCGGTCCGCGGGCCCGGCCGCCCAGCGCAACCCGGACCTCGACTACCTGGCCCAGGTCGCCCGCGCGGCCGAGCGGCAGGGCTTCGAAGGCGTCCTGACCCCGACGGGCACGTGGTGCGAGGACGCGTGGCTCACCACGGCCGCGCTGATCCGGGAGACGACCCGGCTGAAGTTCCTGGTCGCCTTCCGCCCGGGCGTCATCTCGCCGACGCTCGCCGCGCAGATGGCGGGGACGTTCCAGCGGCTGTCCGGCGGTCGCGTGCTGCTCAACATCGTCACCGGCGGCGACGCGGTCGAGCAGCGCCGCTTCGGCGACTGGCACGACCACGACGCCCGGTACGCCCGCACCGACGAGTTCCTGACCATCGTCCGCGGCGTCTGGTCCGGCGAGCCGTTCAGCTTCGCGGGCGAGCACCTGCGGGTCGAAGGCGCGACGACGCTGGCGGCCCCGGACCCGGTGCCGCCGATCTACTTCGGCGGCTCGTCCCCGGCCGCGCTGCCGGTCGCGGCGCGCCACGCCGACGTCTACCTGACCTGGGGCGAGCCGCCCGCGCAGGTCGCCGAGAAGATCGGCAAGGTGCGCGAGCTGGCCGGGGACCGGCCGATTCGCTTCGGTGTCCGGCTGCACACGATCTCGCGCGACACCTCGGCCGAGGCCTGGGCGGAGGCGCAGAAGCTGCTCGACGCGCTGAGCCCCGAGCAGGTCGCGAAGGCGCAGGCCCAGCTGGCGGCGAGCGAGTCGGTCGGGCAGCAGCGGATGGTCGCGCTGCACGGCGGCCGGACCGACGGCGGCGTCCGCGGGCTGGAGATCCACCCGCACCTGTGGGCCGGCGTCGGCCTGGTCCGCGGCGGCGCGGGGACCGCGCTGGTCGGCAGCCACGAAGAGGTCGCGGACCTGATCGAGGAGTACCACAGCGTCGGCGTGACCGAGTTCGTGCTGTCGGGCTACCCGCACCTGGAGGAGGCGTACTGGTTCGGCGACGGCGTCCGCCCGGAGCTGGCCCGGCGCGGCCTGCTGGCCGACGTCCCGGCCCTGCACCGGCCGGCCCACCCGGAGCGCAACGTCGCGGCGCTGTAGCAGCTCCCTGAGCAGCGCGGTCCCCTGCCCCATGCCCGGAACCTACCGGGTCTGGGGGAGGAGCCCGGGCGGCGCGAACAGCGGGTAGGTGACGAGCACGCCGCCGGCGGTGCGGACGACCGAGGCGGGCCGGAAGAGGTCGCGCTGGCCGGCGTAGAAGGCGGCGGTTTCGTCTTCGCGGCTCCGGAGCAGCACCCGGCGGCGCGGCTGCCCGGCGGCGTCCTCACCGGGGATTCCGGGGAAGGCCGCGACGTCGACGGGCTGGATGGCGGCGAGCGCGGCGATCGTCGCGATGAGCCGCGGATCGGCACAGCCGTCCCGCAACACGGCGGCGGCCCCGGGGGCCAGGGTGATCCGGGCGGACGCGGCCAGTGCTTCGCCGGCGTGGGCCCGGGCGGACGTTTCCGGCGGAGCGGCGGGATCGGGCGGCGGCAGGCCCAGCCGCCAGACGGTGACCCGCGTGCCACCGTCGCCGAAGACGGCGGTGGGGCCGGCGCCGACGAGGGCGCCGTCCAGGGCGGGGTAGTGCTGCCGGAGGGAGGTGGCATCGCTGCCGAAGACGGCCCACTCGGCGGGCGGGCAGGCGACGGAGCAGGAGGCGGGCGGGGCGAGCAGGCCGGTCGGCCAGCCGCTGTCGGCGAGTTCGGCCCAGGCGGCGTCGTCGACGAGGAGCCGGGAGCCGGAAGCGTTGGCGTGCAACCACTCCCGGGCGGAGGAGAGGGGACTGCCACGGTCGACGGCAGGCCGGAGAGCGGGATAGCCGACGCTCCAGCTGACGCCGAGCGCGACGACGACCACGGCGGCGGCGAGGACGGGAACAGCCCGCCGCCGGACGGCACGGCCGTGCCGAGGCACGGCGGCGGGGGAAGTTTCGGGCCGGTTTGTGTGCTCGGGGTGGGTGGTGTGGGCGAGGGCGGCCGATGGGGCATCGGCTTGGCCGGGCGAGATTGCGGCTTCGCGATGTGGAATGTGCGGTGTGGAGGCGGCCGGTGGAGCTTCGGCTTGGCCGGGTCGGCTTGCGGCTTCGCGGTGCGAGGGGTGCGGTGCGGGGGCGGCCGATGCGGTCCGAAGAAGGCGGTCTGCCCGGCCGTGGCGGGCCGGGGCGCGGTGGTGGGTTGCTGCCTGTGCCACTCCCGCCAGCAGCACCGGGGTCACCGGCACCAGCAACGCCAGCACCGCCGTGTCCGGCACCCCTGGCACGAGCAGCGTCGCCGCCAGCATCGACCCCGTCGCCGCCAACGGGCGCATCGCCCGGACCGCCATCGCCGCCGCCAGGGCGGCCAGCGACAGCGCCACCCACACCGGGTCCAGCGCCGCCCAGTCGGCCACCGACGGGCGGGTCGCCGCCGCCAGGTGGGGCCGCAGGACCGAGGCCGCCGGGCCGAACGCGATGCCCAGCCCCAAGTTGAGCAGCACCACCACCAGCGCCGCCCGCGCCGGCGCCCGTCGCACCAGGAGCCAGCCCGCCGCCGGCAGGAAGAACAGCGCCAACGGGGACGTCAGCACCGCCGCCAGCAGGCACGCCGCCGCCGCGATGTCGTGGCGGATGCGGGCCCGGCGACGCGTGATCAGGACCAGCGCCCCCAGCGCCCACGCCGCCGCCAGGTGCTCCACCACGACCAGGCGCTGCAACCCCAGCGCCAGCGGGGAGGCCGCCGGCAGCAGGACCGCCGCCGCCGCGGCCCAGCGGGTCAAGCCGAGGCGGCGGGTCAGCAGCCACGTCAGCACCGCGATGGCCAGCGCCGCGACCAGCACCGTCTCGCGGACCGCGGCCAGCGCCGTGGCCGAGCGGCCGAAGGCGTCCGAGACCATCGTGGCCGCCGCCAGTTGCAGCCAGCCGAAGGGGCTCACCCCCGCTCCGCCCGCGTCGGCGAACGACGTCAGGTTGCCGAGCGCGTAGGCGTGGGCGACGGTCGCCGCCTCCGTGGGCAGGGCCGGCTCGGGCGCGGCGAGGTAGAGGACGCGCAGGCCGCCGGCCAGCGCCAGCAGCGCGAGCACGATGTCGAGCGACAGCAACCGGTGCGCGGCGGGGACCGGGCGGTGCTGGACCATTGCACGGATCGTAGCGGGTGCCGCGAACCCGGGACCACGGGCCGATCGGTCGCCGGAAAACCGTTGCCCGGCAAAGTTATCTTCGACTGTCCGCAGTGGAGCCGGAGAGCGTCCGGGTCAGCGCGAGCGCGACCGTCCGGACGGCCGGGGCGACCCGTTCGGTCCGCATCCGGTTGGCCCAGCCGGAGATCGACACCGCCGCCACCGCGACCCCGCCGGCGTCCAGCAGCGGGCTGGCCGCGCACACCACGCCGACGCCGGATTCCTCGCGCTCCAAGGCGATCCCGTCCTCCCGGACGCGGGTGAGCTGACGGCGGAGCAGGCCGGGTGCGGTGATCGTCCGCGCGCTCATCCGCGGCAGCCCGGCTTCGATCACCTGGTTCACCACCGCTTCCGGGGAGAACGCCAGGATCGCCTTGCCGACGCCGGTGGCGTGCGCGGGGAACCGGCCGCCGATGCGCGAGGGCAGCGTCGGCGCGTCCGGGCCGCGCAGCACGTCGAGGTACACCACTTCGGTGCCTTCGAGGATCGCCAGGTGGACCGTGTTCCGGGTGGCTTCGCGCAGGTCGGCCAGGTACGGCCGGGCGGCCTCGACCAGCCCGCGCCGCGGCGAGGCGAGCTGGCCGATCTCGAACAGGCGCAGCCCGAGCCGCACCGCGCCGGCGTCGCGTTCGAGCAGGCCGGTCTCGGTCAGGTGGCCGACGAGCCGGTGCACGGTCGTCTTCGCCAGCCCGGTCCGGCGGGCCAGCTCGGAGACGCCGAGCGTCTCGTCACCCGGCCGGAAGGCTTCCAGGAGCGCGGCGAGCCGGGCCGCGACCAGGCCGTCGCCGCTCACGCCGTCGTTCCGCCCAGCGGTACGCATGGGTTGAGTGTGCCCGATCGGCCACGCGAGTGTCAGCAGCAGGAGGTGGGTCAGTGACCGTCGGCGCCGAGGACGAGTTTCACGCAGTGGGCGACGAGCCGCTCACGCGAAACCTTCAGCGAGCCGTCGAGGTAGGCGATGAACACGTTGCTCAGCGCGCCGACCAGCCCGACGGCGACCATCCGGCGTTCGGTCTCGTCGCCGTGGGACAGCTGCTCGCCGACGAGGGCGGCGAACACCGGCAGCAGGTGCAGGCCGCGGCGGGTCAGCGCGGGGTCGGTCAGCGGCGCGAGCAGCAGGACCCGGCCCTTGCGGGGGTCGTCGACGATCAGCTCGACGAACGCGCGCACGGCGTGCTCCGCGCGCGACACGGGCGTGGGCGCGTCCCGCACCGCGTCGACGAGCGCCTGCCGCGCCTCTTCGCCGACGTGCTCGTACACGGCCGCGACGAGCTCTTCGCGGTCGGCGAAGCTTTCGTAGAAGTAGCGCTCGGTCAACTTCGCGTGCCGGCACACCGCGCGGACGCTGGTCCCGGCCGAGCCTTCGGTGCCCAGCAGCTCCAGGCCCGCGGCCACCAGCTGCTCGCGCCGGAGCGCCTTCCGGTCGTCCAGCGTCGTGCCCGCCCAGGTCCGGCCCGGCATCACAGCTCCTCGGTTGACTACAACTGTTGTCAGATCCTAGCCTGACAACAGCCGTAGTCAGTTTCGACGCGACGAGGAGTGTGCCGATGACCCCCGAGCCACTGGGTCCCGACTCGCTGACCTGGAAGTACTTCGGCGACTGGCGGGGCCTGCTCATCGGCCTGTGGGCCGGCTCCATGCAGAACATGCACCCCGGTCTCGGCGCCGGCGTCGAGCAGCACTCGCGGTTCTTCGAAGAGCGCTGGCAGCGGCTGTTCCGCTCGCTCTACCCGATCGGCGGCGTGGTCTACGACGGCCCGCGCGCCCACGCGACCGCCCTGGAAGTCCGCGGCTACCACGACCGCATCAAGGGCGTCGACGCGAAGGGCCGCCGCTACCACGCGCTCGACCCCGGCACCTACTACTGGGCGCACGCGACCTTCTTCGTCAGCACCATCCTCATCGCCGACCACTTCATGGGCGGCATCGGCGAAACCGGGAAGCGGCAGCTGTTCGACGAGCACGTCCGCTGGTGGCGGATGTACGACCTGACCATGCGGCCGGTGCCGGAGAGCTGGGAGGACTTCCAGCGCTACTGGAAGCACATGTGCACCGAGGTCCTCGAGGACAACAAGGCCACCCGGGACGTGCTCGACATCCGCGGGCTCGGCAAACCGCCGTTCCTGCCCTGGCTGCCGGACGCGCTGTGGCGGCCGGCCCAGCGGGTGATCGCGCGCAACTTCGTCTGGCTCACGATCGGCCTGTACGACCGCGAGGTCCGCGATCTGCTCGGCTTCCGCTGGACCGAGCGCGACGCCCGGCGGCACCGGCGGTTCGGCAAGCTGGTCAATGCCGCCTTCAAGCTGGTCCCGCACGACCGCCGCTACCACCCGCGAGCCCGCGCCGGGTGGCGCCGCGAGCGCGGACAGGTGGCTCCGGACGCGCCCTTGGTCGAAACTCCACCCAGGAACCTGCCGCCATGGACCGCTGTTGGGGGTCCAGGGGGCTCGCCCCCGGCCGGGTCCGGGGTTGGGCCCCGGAAACAATTGCGCGGGGCAAGCCCGAGCACTACGCGCCGAACGTCTAGGAGGCATTCGTGAAGCTGGGATTCCACGTCGGGTACTGGCAGAGCGGCCCGACCCCGGGTGCGCTGGAAGCCGTCCTCAAGGCCGAGGCGCTCGGCTTCGACTCGGTGTGGACGGCGGAGGCGTACGGCTCGGACGCCTTCACGCCGCTGGCCTGGTACGGCGCTTCCACCAGCCGCATCCGGCTCGGCACGAACATCGTCCAGATGGCCGCGCGGACCCCGACGGCGACGGCGATGAGCGCGCTGACCCTCGACCACCTCTCCGGCGGCCGGATGGTGCTCGGGCTCGGCGCGTCCGGCCCGCAGGTCGTCGAGGGCTGGTACGGCCAGCCGTACCCGAAACCCCTGGCGAGGACGCGCGAGTACGTCGACATCGTCCGGCAGGTGATCGCCCGCGAGGCGCCGGTGACCCTCGACGGCGAGCACTTCCAGCTGCCGTACCGGGGCGGCACCGGGCTCGGCAAGCCGCTGAAGCCGACCGTGCACCCGCTGCGCAAGGACATCCCGATCCACCTGGCGGCCGAAGGCCCGAAGAACGTCGCCCTCGCGGCGGAGATCGCCGACGGCTGGCTGCCGCTGTTCTTCTCGCCCAAGAGCAACGACTTCTACAAGGCCGCGCTCGAAGAAGGCTTCTCGCGGCCGGGCGCGCGGCACACCTTCGACACGTTCGAGGTGCCCTGCTCGCTGCCGGTGATCGTGCACGACGACGTCGAGGAGGCGGCGAGCTGGATCAAGCCGTCGCTGGCGTTGTACATCGGCGGGATGGGCGCCAAGAGCGTCAACTTCCACCACGACGTCTACGCGCGGCTCGGCTACGGCGACGTCGCCGACGAGGTCCAGGAGCTCTTCCTCGCCGGGCGCAAGGAGGAGGCGGCCGCCGCGATCCCGACGTCGCTGGTGGAGGACACCTCGCTGATCGGGCCGCCGGAGAAGATCCGCGAAGAGCTGAAGGCCTGGGAGGACACCGTGGTCACCCAGCTGCTGCTGCGCGGGGACGCCGCGACGCTGGAGAAGATCGCCCGCGCACTGGGCTGACCGGCGGGTCGCTCCGTGCGCCAGGTCACGACGATGGCACGATTCCCCTCGACCCCTACCGGGTGTCCGCCGAGATCGAATACTCATGCGGGCACCCGGTAAGCCATTCGAGGAGGACCATGGCGACGCTGTCCGGCCGGACGAGGTTCCGCTATTCGCTCGGCTCCTTCGTCACCGGGTCCTTCGGCACGGTCCCGGGCCTGGTCCTGGTGAAGTACCTGACCGACACGATGGCCGTGCCCGCGGGCTGGGCGGCGGCGATCGTGTTCGTGCCCAAGGCCTGGGACGTGCTGTTCAACCCGATCGCGGGCCGGCTGTCCGACGCCGACCTGCTCAAGACCGGCAGCCGGCGGCGCTTCCTGCTGATCGGCGGCATCGGCGTGGCGATCCTGTTCGCGGCGATGTTCGCCCACCCCGGCTTCGGCGACCCGCTGCCGGACGCGCTGTACGTGGCGATCACGTTCGCCGCCTGCGCGACGGCGTACGCGCTGTTCCAGGTGCCGTTCAACGCGCTGCCCGCCGAGCTGACCGAGTCGGCGGCCGAGCGCACGAAGCTCACCAGCGTCCGGATCGGCGTGCTGGCCGTGACGATCCTGGTCTGCGGCGGCGGCGCCCCGGCGATCACCGCCGGGATCGAGGGGGTCGCCGGCTACCGGATCATGGCCGTGGTGATCGGGCTGATCGTGCTGGCCGCGACGCTGCTGGTCTACTTCGGCCTCAAGGACGCGCCGGTGGGCTCGCTGCGGCCGAACACGGTGAACCTGAAGGAGCTCGTCCGCACGCTCGCCGGCTGGCGGCCGTTCCGCTGGCTGCTCGGCACGTACTTCATCCAGGCGCTCGGCATCGGCACGGTGCTCGCCGCCATCCCGTTCTTCGCCCAGCGCATCCTCGGCGACGACGCCTACGGCACGATCCTGTTCGTCATCTTCGTCGGCCCGGCGCTGGTCACCATGCCGCTGTGGCCGCGGCTGGGCGAGCGGGTCGGCAAGCTCAACGGCTTCCGCCTGGCGACGGCGGCGTTCGCGGTCGGGCTGCTGGGGCTGGTGTTCGCCCAGTCGATCCCGCTGGTCGTCTCGTTCGTCTTCGTGGCGCTCTGCGGCGTCGGGTACGCCGGGATCTCGGTGTTCCCGCTGGCGATCCTGCCGGACCTGATCACCGCCGAAGAGGACCGCACCGGCGAGACCCGCGCGGGGATCGCGGCGGGCGTGTGGACCGCGGGGGAGACCCTCGGCCTGGCCTTCGGCGGCGGGCTCTGGGCGCTGATCCTGGCGTTCGGCGGGTACGTGTCCAGCACGGACGCCACGGCGTTCCAGCCGCACAGCGCGATCGTGGCCATCCTCGTCGGCGCGTCGGTCATCCCGGGCGTGCTGATCGCGCTGGCCCTGCCGCTGCTGCGGCGTTCGGTCCTGGAGCCGCGGCATGAGCCGGCCTGAGGACGTCCTCGCGCGGCTGCGCGAGCTGCGCGCGGGCGACCTGCCGACGCACGGCGGCCGGACCCTGGCCTACGTCTACGACAGCGGGCTGTCCGAAGTGGACTCCCTGGGCGCGGCGGCGCACGCGCTGGCGTCGTCGGCCAACGGCCTGGACCCGACGGCGTTCCCCAGCCTGCTGAAGATGGAGAACGACCTCGTCGCCGCGGCGGCCGCGCTGCTCGGCTCGGTGCCGGGAGTGGTCGGCTCGGTGACCTCCGGCGGGACCGAATCGTGCCTGCTGGCGGTGCTGGCGGCCCGGGACGCGCACCCCGCGGTGGCCGCGCCTTCGATCGTGCTCCCGACCACCGCGCACGCGGCGTTCCACAAGGCGGCCCACCTGTTCGGGCTGCGGCGCATCGACGTCCCGGTCGACCCGGTGACCTTCCGCGCCGACCCGGCGGCGATGGCCGCGGCGATCGACGACTCGACGGTCCTGGTGGTGGCGAGCGCGCCGTCGTACGCCCACGGCGTGCTCGACCCGATCGCCCCGATCGCGGCCGCGGCGCTCGAGCGCGGCGTCCGGATGCACGTCGACGCCTGCATCGGCGGCTGGGTCCTGCCGTACCTCGCCCAGCTCGGCGCGGACGTCCCGCCGTTCGACTTCCGCGTCCCCGGCGTCACGAGCATTTCGGTGGACCTGCACAAGTACGCGTACTGCCCGAAGGGGACGTCGGTGCTGCTGCACGCTTCGGCGGAGCTGCGGCGCACGCACTACTTCGCGAGCGCGGCCTGGCCGGGCTACACGATGCTGAACACGACGATCCAGAGCACCCGCTCGGGCGGCCCGCTGGCGGCGGCGTGGGCGGTGGTGCACCACCTCGGTGCCGAGGGCTACCTGAAGCTGGCTTCGGCCGCGCGCGAGGCGACTGCGCGGATCCGCTCGGGTATCGCGGAGGTGCCGGGCCTGCGGGTCCTGGGCGACCCGGTGTCGACCCTGATCGCGTTCACCGGCGACGACGGCTTCGACCTGTTCACGGTGGCCGACGAGATGAAGGCGCGCGGCTGGTACGTCCAGCCGCAGTTCGCTCACCTGGCGTCGCCGCCGAACCTGCACCTGACGGTGACGGCGGCGAACCACGGCAGCGAGAAGGAGTTCCTGACCGACCTGGCCGCGGCGGTGGCCGCGGCGCGGGCCGCCGGGCCGGTGGTCGTGGACCCCGCCGTCGCCGAGTTCGTGGCGGCCCTCGACCCGGCGACGTTGACGTCGGATCAGTTCGCGGGCCTCCTCGCCGCGGCCGGCCTCGGCGGTGGTGCGGGCCTGCCGGACCGGATGGCGCCGATCAACGCGCTCCTCGCCACGGCACCGGCGCCGTTGCGGGAGCGGCTGCTGCTGGAATTCCTGGGCGCGCTCTACACCCCGTAGGAGGCTGTCGGCATGAACGCCGTGCTCGCCAGCCTCATCGCGGTCTGCGGGACGCTGGCCGGATCGTGTCTCACCTACCTGTTCGGCCGTCTCACCGCGCGGCGGGCGGAGAGAACAGCCCGCAGAAGGTGATCTCCCTGTGGCTGCTGCGGCAGCGGGACCCGGAAGCGGACCGGAGCGGGGCCGCGGCCGACCACGCCCGGTTCGCTCTCCGGCTGCTCACCGAGGATCCTGACCTCCTCCGCCTCGCCGACTCGGCGTTTTCCGGTGAGCCGCGGCCTCACTGGTTCCGCGAAGCCAGCCCGGCGGGCGCCGACTTGACGGCGGCGTGGATCGCGTCCGCCAGGGCCAGGGCGTCCTCTTCGGTCAGCTCCACCGCCACCCGCGCCGAGGCGCCCAACGCCGGGTTGCGGAAGTCGATGTTCACCGTGTGCGCGTACGGGGCGTGGACCGGGTGGTCGACGTACACGGTGCCCTCGCTCAACCGGAACCAGCCGCGGGCGCCCTTGCCGCTGCCTTCGAGCGCGAACTTCTCCGTCAAGTAAGTGCACATGCGCGGGTCCTCTCAGGCGGTGAGCGTGCGGGCGTAGAAGTCCAGAATCCGTTCCCAGCCGTCCTTGGCGGCTTCGGGGCGGTAGCTCGGGCGGTCGACGGCGAAGAACGCGTGGCCGGCGTCCGCGTAGGTGTGGAACTCGTGTCCCTTGCCGTGCTTCTCCAGCTCCGCCGCCAGCACGGCCACCTCGTCGGAACTCGGGAACTGGTCATCCGCGCCGAAGATGCCCAGCAGCGGACAGGACAGCTGCGGCGTCAGGCCGAGCAGCGGCTTCATCTGCTTCAGCGTCTCCGGCGGGTCGTTGACGACGAACGCGCCGTAGCAGTCCACCGCCGCGTCGAGGTCCAGGAAGCAGGCCGACAGGAATGCGTGGCGGCCACCCGAACAGTGCCCGATGACACCGATGCGGCCGTTCGCGTTCTCCAGCGCGCGCAGGTAGTCCGCCGCGCCCGAGACGTCGCCGACCAGGCGGTCGTCGGGGACGCCGCCCGCCGCGCGGACCGTTGCCGCCGCGTCGTCGGGGTCCGCGCCCGGCGCCTCTCGCGTGTACAAGTTCGGGCAGAGCGCGTTGTAGCCCTCGACGGCGAAGCGGCGCACCATCTCCTTCGTCGGTCCGTCGTAGCCGGGCAGGTGGTGGATCACCACGACGCCGCCGCGCGGGGTGTCGTCGGTCGGTTTGGCCAGGTACGCCTCGAGTTCGTCGCCGCCGTGGCCGGTGATGGTGACGGTCCCGGCGATGATCTCGTCGGTCATCGGGTCTCCTTCGCTCGTTCGGGGGTGTGGACGAACTTCGCGCCGCGGGAAGCGGAAGCGATCGCGGCGACGACGGCCATCGCCGCGGCCGCGGTGAACACGACCACCAGGCCGTGGTGGAACGGCCCGGACACCAACTGCGGGAAGAACGAGCCGCCGGTGAGGGTGGCCCGGTCGGCCGGCGCGAGCCCGGCCAGGACGTCCGGGCCGAGCAGGTGCCCGACCGGGTTGCTGCCGAGGAACGCGGCGAACAGCGTGCTCACCGGCGGCAGCTGGGCGACGCCGTCGGCGACCGGGGCCGGGACGCCGTGGGCCTGCAGCCCGCCGGTCAGCGTCTGCGGCAGCGACGCCGCCAGCCCGGCGATCATCAGCGAGAAGAACACGCCGATCGACAGCGACGTCCCGGAGTTCTGGAACGTCGCCCGCATGCCGGAGGCGACGCCGCGCTGCTCGGTCGGGACGCTGCTCATGATCGCCGAGGTGTTGGGCGCGGCGAACATGCCCTGGCCGATGCCGCTCAGCACGAGCAGCGCCGCGAACGCCGGGTACGGGAAGTCCACCGGCAGGGCCAGCAGGCCGAGGAACGCCGCGGCGACCAGGAGCAGGCCGCCGGTGGCCAGCGGCCGGGCACCGAAGCGGTCGGACAGGTACCCGGACACCGGCCCGGCGATCAGGAACCCGACGGTCAGCGGCAGCAGGTGGATGCCCGCCCACAGCGGCGTCTGCTCGTAGTCGTAGCCGTGCAGGGGCAGCCAGATCCCCTGCAGCCAGATGATGAGCATGAACTGCATGCCACCACGCGCGACCGAAGTCAGCAACGCGGCGATGTTGCCGGCGGCGAACGCGCGGATCCGGAACAGGCCGAGCTGGAACATCGGCGCGGCGACGCGCGTCTCGATGACGCCGAACAGCAGGAGCAGCAGGACACCGGCGCCGATCCCGCCGAGCACCCACGGGTTGCCCCAGCCGGTGGCCGCGCCGCCGTGGGGCTGGATGCCGTAGGTGATCGCGGCCAGCACCAGCGCGGTCCCGGCGGCGAAGGTGACGTTGCCGCCCCAGTCGACTTTCGCCCGCTGCGGTGTCCCGACTTCGCGGAGGCTGCGGATCGACCAGATGGTGCCGAGCAGGCCGAACGGGACGCTGACCCAGAACACCGCACGCCAGTCGATCTCGGCCAGGAGCCCGCCGACGACCAGGCCGAGGAACTGCCCGGCGAGCGCGGTGATCTGGTTGACGCCCAGCGCCATCCCGCGCTGCTCGGCGGGGAAGGCGTCGGTGAGGATGGCCGCCGAGTTCGCCGTCAGCATCGACCCGCCGACGGCCTGCACGACCCGCCAGCCGATCAGCCAGAGCGCCCCGGCGCCGGCGTGGAACGGGTCGAAGGACAGGGCGACCGACGCGGCGCTGAACACGACGAAGCCGATGTTGTACATCTTGACCCGGCCGAACATGTCGCCGAGCCGCCCCAGCGTCACCACCAGCACGGCCTGCACCAGCAGGTAGCCGAGGATCATCCAGAGCAGGTAGCCGATGTTGCCCGCGGCGAGCGGGTCGAGCCCGATGCCGCGGAAGATCGCCGGCAGCGAGATGATGACGATCGAGCCGTCGAGCGCGGACATCAGCACGCCGAGCGTGGTGTTCGACAGCGCGACCCACTTGTAGCTCACAGCTCGTCCGCCAGCCGCTCGATCAGCGGGATGGCCGCGATCAGCTCGCGCTGCTCGGCCGCGGTGAACTTCCCGGCGAGCGCGGCCGCCATCCGCCGGGTGGTCTGCGACCGCCGGTCGGTGAGCAGCTTGACGCCGGTTTCGGTGACCGACATGAGGACCTTGCGGCCGTCGGAGTCGTCCTTGCGCCGCTCGACGAGCCCCCGCTCGACCAGCCCGGCCAGGGTGACGCCCATGGCCTGCGGTTTGACGCGTTCGAGGTCGGCCAGGCAGCCCGGGGTGGCCGGGCCGTCGCGGTCGAGCCGGGACAGGACCGAGCGTTCGGGCAGCGTCGGTTCGCCGGCGACGTAGCTCTGGCGCAGCCGCCGGACCAGCCGGCCGAGCGCGACGCGCAAATCGGCGCTCGCCTGGAGGAGCTCCTCGTCCGTCACGATCGTCAACCTAGACTGATAAACCTGGGTTGATCAACTCGGACTTCGGCGCCGCTATCGGGTGAGCCGGGAGGTTTCGCCGCGGTTCCGGTGTTACCGTCCGAAATGGACACACCCCGGAAGGACCGCCGATGACCACCCTGCACGTCGAGCACGCCGGCCACGACCACGTCCACCGCGAAGGCTGCGGCCACGCGACGATCCCGCACGGCGACCACGTGGACTACGTGCACGAGGGCCACCTGCACCGCACCCACGACGGCCACTTCGACGAGTGCGAAATCACCGGCCACGTCCCGCACACGGGCCACGACCACACCCACGGCGACGGCTGCGGCCACATGGCGGTCCCGCACGGCGACCACGTCGACTACGTCCACGACGGCCACCGCCACGCCGTCCACGAGGACCACTACGACGACCACTGAACCCCGGAACTCGCCGGCTCAGTGCAGGTGGACCGGCTCCCACTCCGGGAAGAGGTCCGGCCCGGTCGCGTCGCCGAGGCAGCCGTCCAGGGCGGCGAGCAGAGCCTCCCCGGCGAGGTCGACGCCGATGAACACCAGCTCCTGCCGCGGCCCGGCCGCCACGCCCTGGGGCTCGAAGCGCGCCACCGTGCCCGCCTGGGACCACAGACCGGTCACCCCGGGCCGGGACGCCAGCGTGAAGAACCCCTTCGACCGCAGCACCGTCCCGAACTCGCCGGAATCCAGCCGCCGGGCCACGAAGTCCCACAGCGCCGCCGGGTCGAACGCGCGAGAAGCGCGGAACACCACGCTGGAGATGCCGTACTCCTCGGTCTCCGGCACGTGGTCGCCGTTCAGCTCGGCCACCCAGCCCGGCGCCTCCTGCGCCCGGACGGCGTCGTACCGGCCCGTCCCGAACACCCGCTCGAGCGGCACCTTCCCGAAGCGGCCCGTGACGACGTCGGCGGCCGGGTTCAGCCGCCGCAGGACCGCCACGAGCCGGTCGACGTTTGGGGTCAGGTCCGTCTTGTTCAGCAGCAGGACGTCGGCGAACTCGATCTGGTCCACCAGCAGGTCGCTCACCGTCCGCTCGTCCCCGGCGTACTGGTCGAGCCGGCGCTCCGCCAGGGAGTCGCCGGCCGCCAGCTCGCGGGCGAAGTTCGCCGCGTCCACCACCGTCACCATCGTGTCGAGGTGCGCGACCTCCTCCAGGAAGGTGAACGTCGCCGCGACCGGCATCGGCTCGGAGATGCCGCTCGACTCGATCAGCACGTGGTCGAAGCGGTCGTCCGCGCACAGCCCCGCGACCTCTTCCAGGAGGTCCTCCCGCAGGGTGCAGCAGATGCACCCGTTGGTCAGTTCGACCAGCCGCTCCTGCGAGCGGACCAGTGCGGCGTCGATGTTCACTTCGCTCATGTCGTTGACGATCACCGCGACCCGCAGGCCCGCCCGGCCGGCCAGGATGTGGTTGAGCAGCGTCGTCTTGCCCGCGCCGAGGAACCCGGACAGGACGGTGACCGGAACGCTCACTGCCCGTGGAAGTGCTTCATCAGCCGGCGCGGGACCAGCCGCACCGTGCCGTCGACCGTGATCGGCACCAGATCCGGCACGGCGGCCTTCCACCGCGACCGCCGGGACCGCGTGTTGCTGCGCGACGTCTTCCGTTTGGGGACGGCCATCAGCGCGTGCCTCGCTTCCCGTAGCGGCGGTGGAACTTCTCGACCTGGCCGGCGCTGTCCATGATCCGCTGGGTGCCGGTCCAGAACGGGTGCGACCACGCGCTGATGTCGACCACGACCAGCGGGTAGGTGCGGCCGTCGGACCACTCGATCGTCTTGTCGGAGGTGATCGTGGAGCGGGTCAGGAACGCGTCCCCGGTGGCCGAGTCCTTGAACACCACGAGGTGGTAGTCGGGGTGGATTCCGGTCTTCATCGTTCTTCCTTCCGGTTCGCCGCGGAGTGCCGCGCGGGGTCGGGTTCGGCGTCCTCGCACGGTTCCTCGTGCCAGTCGCCGAACGGGTCGGGGTAGTGCGCCCAGGCTTCCGGCCCGGCCGCGAGCTCTTCGTCGGTCAGTAGAGCGCCGCGCAGGGCCGCGTCGATCTCGTCCGGCGTTGTCTGGTCCGTCACCACGACGAGTTCCTGAGCGCGGTCGCCGTGCACCGGGTCCCAGCGCAGGGACGCCAGCGTCCGCCGCTCGGGGGAGACGTCCGTCCACTTCGGACCATCCGGCGACGCGAGCCACGGCCCGGCGTGACCGAGGCCCAGCCCGCCGCCGGCCGACTCGATCCAGAACGCGACATCGGGCTGGCTGGCCACCCACGCGCGCCCGCGGGTGCGGACGACGCCGTCGAGCAGCACGTCGAGGGCCTCGTGCAGGCGCGCGGGGTGGAACGGCCGCCGCGCGGTGAAGGTCAGCAGGGCGATGCCGCAGTCGTCGTGCCACGGCGGTTCGCCGCGCAGCAGCGCGCCGTGCATGTCGGTCACCTCGCCGCGGCGGGCGTTCGCCGGGACGGCGTCGAGCACGCCCCTGCCGTCGATCCGGGCCAGCTCGACCCGGGGGATCGACGGCGCCACCCGGTCGAGCACCGCGGACGCCTTCGCGGCGCTCCACGCGTCGGTGGCCGCGCCGGCCAGCACCAGGACGTCGGCGAACTCCACCTGGGCCAGCGCGACCTGGGCGACCGTCCGCTCGTCCTCGGGGCTGCCCTGCAGGTTCCGGTCGGCCAGCTCGTCGTCGCCGGTCGCGTCGGCGAGCCAGGTCGCGCAGTCGACGACGGTCAGGACGGCCCGCAGGTCGACGTCCTCGCTCACCGGGTGGTCGCCGACCAGGACGTTCCGGATCGCCCAGCTCACCGGCTCCGGCTCCATCGCCTCGTCGAGCCGGACGACGATCCGGGTCACCTCCGGGCGCCGGGCCAGCCGCCGCAGCAGCGGGAGCAGGTCCTCCCGCAGGGTGCAGGACACGCAGCCGTGGGCCAGTTCGAGCACGGTCAGCTCGTCGCGCTCGCCCAGCCGCAGCCGGCGGCGGACGACGCCGGAGTGGATCTCGCGCAGGTCGTGGTGGACGACGGCGGTGCCGGGCCCGGCCGCGCGCAGCAGCTCGGCGAGCGCGGCGTTCGGCCCGGCGACCAGACCGCTCACGAGGACGAGCGGGACGCGGGGGTGGTGGGTCACAGGTGCTCCAGGAATGCGGGCGGGGTACGGTGCGCTACAGTAACTGAAAACGAAAACCACTATCAACTCGGGAGGGCCTTTGTCCGCCGTGTGCCAGGTCACCGGCCGCAAGCCGGGCTACGGCAAGCAGGTCTCGCACTCGCACCGCCGTACGTCCCGGCGGTGGGAGCCGAACCTGCAGAACCGTCGCTACTTCGTGCCGAGCGAAGGCCGCTGGGTGCGGCTGCGCGTGTCCGCCAAGGGCATGAAGACGATCGACAAGCGCGGCATCGAGGCCGTCGTCGCCGAGCTGAAGGCGAAGGGGGTGAAGCTGTAATGGCGAAGAGCACCGACGTCCGGCCGATCGTCAAGCTGCGGTCCACCGCGGGCACCGGCTACACGTACGTCACCAAGAAGAACCGCCGCAACGACCCGGACCGCATGGTCCTGCGCAAGTATGACCCGGTCGCGCGCAAGCACGTCGAGTTCAAGGAAGAGCGCTGATGGCCAAGAAGTCGAAGATCGCGAAGAACGAGCAGCGGAAGGTGATCGCCGCGCGGTACGTCGAACGCCGCCGCGCGCTGAAGGCCGTCATCGCCTCGCCCGCGTCGTCGCCGCAGGAGAAGGCGGACGCGGTCGTCGCGCTGCAGAAACTGCCGCGCGACGCGAGCCCGACGCGGATCCGCAACCGGGACGCCGCGGACGGCCGTCCGCGGGGGTACCTGCGGAAGTTCGGGCTGTCGCGGGTGAAGGTGCGGCAGGCCGCGCACCGCGGTGAGCTGCCCGGCGTGGCGAAGTCGAGCTGGTGAGCCGGATGCCGAAGCCGCACCGCGACCGCCCGGGCAAGCGCAAGGTGAACCTGTTGCACGCCAACAAGATCACCCACGTCGACTGGAAAGACGTCGACCTGCTGCGGAAGTTCGTTTCCGACCGCGGCAAGATCCGCGCCCGCCGGGTGACGGGATTGACGCCGCAGCAACAGAAACAGGTCGCCACGGCGATCAAGAACGCGCGCGAGATGGCCCTGCTGCCGTACCCGTCCGCGGGCCGCGCGAACTAAATCGGATGCGCGAAGCCGGGCGGCGCGCGACCATGGGCGCACGAAAGGGGGCGTCGCAGGGGGATGTCCTGATGCACCGGAGGTCCACGCTTGCACGCCCAGCTCACGGTCACGCCCGCCCGGCTGCCCGAGCTCCTGCTCACCACCGCCGTCGTGCGGCCGGTGTTCCTCTGGGGCGCGCCCGGGATCGGGAAGTCCTCGCTGGTGCGCGACTTCGCCGCGTCGCTGGGCCTGGACTGCGTTTCGCTGCTGGGCACCCAGCTCGCCCCCGAGGACCTGATCGGTGTCCCGCAGATCACCGGCGGCCGCAGCCGGTTCTGCCCGCCCGAGCAGATCGCCCGCGACGAGCCGTACTGCCTGTTCCTCGACGAGCTGAACGCCGCCGCACCCGACGTCCAGAAGGCGTTCTACTCGCTCATCCTCGACCGTCGCATCGGCTCCTACGAGCTGCCGGCGGGCTCGGTCGTGATCGGCGCCGGCAACCGCGCCACCGACCAGGCCCTGGCCCGGCCGATGGCCTCGGCCCTGGTCAACCGCCTCGTGCACGTCCACCTGCGGGCCGCGCCGGGCGACTGGCTCGCCTGGGCCGCCGGGAACGGCATCCACCCGTGGGTGGTCGAGTACCTCACCCAGCGCCCGGACCACCTGTGGAGCCCGCCGCCGAAGACCGAGGAGCCGTTCTCGACGCCGCGGTCCTGGCACATGCTCTCGGACCTCCTGCACTCCGCGGGTGACCCCGCCGACGACGAGACGGTCGCGCTGCTGGCGTACGCGACCCTCACCCCGGCGCACGCCGGCTCGTTCCGCGCGTACCTCAAGGTGGCCCGGCACGCCTTCGACCTGGAGGCGATCCTCAAGGGCGACGCGCGCTGGCCCGCCGAACCGGCCGACCGCGACCTGCTCTACTTCCTCGCCGAGACGTTCCGCGCCCGGCTGGTCAAGGACCTGCCCGCGGACAAGCGGCACGCCTCGGCGGCCGTGCGCCAGTTCGCCTTCCGCGCGAAGAGCCTCCTGGTCGAGCTGGCCGAGATCTCCCTCGAGATGGCCCAGCTGGTCATCGCCGACGACGAAGCCGGCAATCCGCGGCTGCCGGCGTGGTTCCTCGTCGAAGCCGTCCGTGACCTGCCGCGGCTGGTGGCGGCCCGCGCATGAGCAACGCCCGCGCCGAGGCCGAGCGCCGCGAGCGCCGGAACAAGGCGATCGAGGACGGCTGGGCCCACGTCCGCGGCCACCCCGTTCTCGAGCACCTGGCCCGCGGCGCGAACCTGAGCCGGACGAGCGGCGGCGGCTGGGCCGTCGTCAGCGACCGCGGGGTGATCACGCCGAACCGCGGCCGGGTCGCCGACGCGGACGAGTGGGCGTGGGTCTTCGCGCACCTGCTGCTCCACCTCGGCCTCGGCCACCTCGACGAAGACCGGCTCACCGAGGCCGAAGCCGTCACGCCGGGCCGTGACGTCGACCCGGTCTACGCCGCCGCGTGCTGCGTCGCCGTCCACCGGTTCGCGGAGGCGGTGCACCTCGGGACCCCGGTGCTGGACCTGCCCGAACTCCCGGGCACCGAGGAGGCGGCCTTGACCCGCGCCTGGCGGGAAACGGGCGTCCCGGCGCCGTTCGCCGACCTGGGCACCGGCCGGCCGTGCCTGGTGCTCGGGGAGCCGATGTCCCGCTGGCAGCGGCAGTACCACGGCAAGCCGACGCCCTGGACCGAACGGTTCGCCCGCGGGCTGATCGCCTCGGCCACCGAGGCCATGGAACGCGCCGCCGACGCGCGCGGCCGGACCCGCCACCGGCGGGCGATGGGGGAGTGGGACCGCGCGCTGTCCTGGTTCGTCTCGTCGTTCCCGCTGCTCGGCGCGGTCGCGGCCGGGTTCACCCTGGTCGTCGACGCCGAAGTGGTCCGCGCGTGGGACATCTCCCTGGCCGCGGTCGACGCCGAGCTCGGCGAAATCTACGTCAACCCGGCCGCCGACCTCACCGCCGAGGAGTGGCGGTTCGTGCTGGCCCACGAGATGCTGCACGCGGCGCTGCGGCACGACCGGCGGGCCCTCGGCCGCGAGCCCTACCTGTGGAACGTCGCCTGCGACTACGTGATCAACGGCTGGCTCGTGGCGATGGGCGTGGGCGAGCTGCCCCACGGCAGCCTGCACGACCAGCAGCTCACCGGGATGTCCGCGGAGTCGGTGTACGACACGCTCACCACCGACCTCCGGCGGGCCCGGAAGCTGGTGACCCTGGGCTCGCGCAAGGCCGGGGACGTCCTCGGCGACTGGCTGTCCGCACCGGACGCGGTCCGGCGGCGCTCCTCGCGCCGGGACGCGCGTCCGGCGCCGTGGGACGACCGCACCCGGGGCGTCGACCTCGACGAGTTCTACCGCCGGGCGCTCACCCAGGGCCTGGAGTACCACCGCGCGCAGAGCCGCGGGTTGTTGCCGGCCGGGCTGGAGCAGGAGATCCGGGCCCTCGACCACCCGCCGCTGCCGTGGGACGCGCAACTGGCCCGCTGGTTCGACGAGCACGTCCGGGTGGAGCTGCCGGTGCGCAGCTACGCGCGGGCGTCGCGCCGCCAGTCGTCGACGCCGGACATCCCGCGCCCGGGCCGCGTCCGGCCGGACCGCCTCGACCGGCGCGTCACCTTCGGCGTGGTGCTGGACACCTCGGGGTCGATGAACGCGGAGCTGCTCGGCAAGGCGCTGGGCGCGATCGCGTCGTACGCGCTGGCCCGGGACGTCCCGGCGGCGCGCGTGGTGTTCTGCGACGCCGTCGCCTACGACGCCGGCTACCTCGCGGTGGAGGACATCGCGGGCCGGGTCAAGGTCCGCGGGCGCGGCGGGACCATCCTGCAGCCCGGCGTCGACCTGCTGCAGCGGGCCGCGGACTTCCCGGCGGACGGGCCGATCCTGATCATCACCGACGCGCAGTGCGACCACGTCCGGCCGCGGCGGGAGCACGCGTACCTGGTGCCGCGGGGCGCGCGGCTGCCGTTCGTGGCCCGCGGGCCGGTCTTCCGCGTGGCATGACCCACGCTGGGCTGGCGCGGGGCTCGCTCGCCAATAAACTCCCGCGCATGGACGACCCGCACTACCTCTCCGGCCTCCAGCTGAGCGGCCGCCGCGTCGTGATGATCGGCGGCGGTTCCGTGGCCCAGCGCCGGCTGCCCCGGCTGATCAGCGCGGGCGCCCGCGTCGAACTGGTGTCGCCGCACACGACGCCGTCGGTGCAGGGGATGGTGGACGCGGGCGAGCTCGTCTGGCACGAACGGCGTTATCAGGACGGCGACCTCCGCGACGCCTGGTACGCGCTGGCCTGCACGGACGACCCCGAGGTGAACGCCGCCGTCTGCGCCGAGGCCGAGCGGGAGCGGGTGTTCTGCGTCCGCGCCGACGAAGGCGAGTCGGGTTCGGCGGTGACCCCGGCGTCCGGACGGCACGGCGGCCTGCTGTTCGGCGTGCTCTCCGGCGGCGAGCCGCTGCGCTCGGCGGCGGTCCGCGACTCGATGCTCGACGGCCTGCACAACGGCACGATCGAAGACGGCCGCCGTCCGCACCCCGAGGGCACCCTGCCCGGCGTGGCGCTGGTCGGCGGCGGCCCGGGCGACCCGGAGCTGATCACGGTCCGCGGCCGGCGCCTGCTCTCGCGCGCGGACGTCGTCGTGGTGGACCGGCTGGCGCCCCGCGAGCTGCTCGACGAGCTCGCGCCCGAGGTCGAGATCGTCGACGCGGCGAAGATCCCCTACGGCCGCGCGGCCAGCCAGGACGTCATCAACAGCACGCTGATCGAGCGCGCCAAGGAGGGCAAGTTCGTCGTCCGCCTCAAGGGCGGCGACCCGTACCTGTTCGGCCGCGGCTTCGAAGAGGTGCTGGCCTGCGCCGAGGCCGGCGTCCCGGTCACGATGGTCCCGGGCATCACGAGCGCGTTCGCCGTCCCGGCGGTCGCGGACGTCCCGGTCACCCACCGCGGCGTCGCGCACGAGGTGGTGGTGGTCTCCGGCCACGTCGCCCCCGGCGACGACCGGTCCCTGGTGGACTGGGAGCTGCTGGCCCGCATGCGCGGCACGATCGTCCTGATGATGGGCGTTGAAAGGCTCCCGCAGTTCGCGAAGGCCCTCCTGGACGGCGGCCGCCCGGCCGACACCCCGGTCGCGATCATCGAGGACGGCACGATGCGCACCCAGCGCTCCCTCCGGTCCACTTTGGACACAGTGGTCACCGACGCGGCCGCCTCCGGCGTCCGCCCGCCCGCGGTGATCGTGATCGGCCCGGTGGCCGGCCTCGCCCCCGTCTCCTGACCGGATTCCCGCGTGATCCGGGAGTCGACACCCGTGATCGAAGGGTCGACACCCGTGATCGGAGGGTCGACACGGCAAGGCTTCGGCCGGACGTCGTGTCGACCCTTCAATCACGCGAGTTCGCTTTCCAATCACGCGAGCCGGCGTTTCCATCACGCGGGAGCCGGGCCGCGGTGAGGATGGCGTCGGCGACTTCGGGGAGGGGGCGGGTGGCGTCGACGATCGTGGCGCCGGGGTGGCGGTAGGCGTTGTCGGCGAGGGCCGCGGCCAGCTCCTCGGGGTGCTTGCCGAAGCTGTTCGACGTGCGGGTCATGAGCCGGTGGCGGAGCGTGTCCTCGTCGATCACCAGGCAGATCACGAGGTCGAACAGATCCCGCACGTCCTCGTGGTTCTCGGGGCAGCCGCAGAAGAACGCGACCCCGCCGGCCGTCCGCGCCGCCAGGGCTTCGACCTTCGCGCGGCTGATCCGCCAGCCGAAGCGGTCGAGCCAGCCCGCCGGCACCGGGTCGGGCGGGTCGGTGACGACTTCGCCGGTCGTCCGGTCCGCCCAGTGGTGGTAGCCCTCGTTGTCCGCGTCGACCGCGAGCTCGCCCCGCTCCTTCAGGAGCGCGCAGACCGCCGACTTGCCCGCTCCCGCGTTGCCGGTCACCCACACCAAAGGCATGGGCGAAGGATGTCAGTTCTCGTAGCAGCTCGCGGCGAAATCCCGGATCGCGTCCGACAACCGGGTCGGGTCGAACCGCAGCTCGACCGGGCTGCGGGCCTGGACGAACTCCGCGTCCGGCATGTCGACGGCCAGGGTGTCCGCGTCGCCGAACGGGTGGATCGGGTCGCCCTGGTGACCGATCACCAGCGCGCGCGTCGAGATCTTGCGGCGCACCGACTTCGGCGGCGCGATCCGGCCGAACAGCACCCCGTGCAGCAGCGCCGCCATCGGGGCCGGGCGCTGGGAGAGCGTGTCCGTGACGACGTCGACCCACTGGTTGCCGTGCGGGACCACCGAGGCCGCCAGCGCCACCGCCTGCACGGTGAACGGCAGGAACCGGGCCGCCATCAGCAGCGGTGCGAAGGTGACCAGCCCGGCGACGATCGCGTTGTCCAGCACCGGCATCTCGACGATCAGCCCCCGCGCCCGCGCGGGCGCCTGCACCGCCACTTCCAGGGAGACGTTCGCGCCCAGTGACGTCCCGCCGATCACGGCGGAGTCCACCTCGAGGTGATCGAGCAGGGCCAGGGTCTGCTCGGCGAACGACGGCATCGAGTACAGCCACGACTCGGTCGGCCGGTCGGAGTCGCCGTGGCCGAGCAGGTCGAGGGTGATCACCCGGAACCCGGCGCGGGCCAGCCGGCGGGCGAGGGGCGCGTGCATCCGGCGGGTCAACATGATCCCGTGGGTGAGGACGACGACCTTGTCGCCGCTGCCGAACTCGGTGTACCAGAGCCGGTGGCCCTCGTGGTCGAACGAGCCGGTCAGCTCGATCGGGCGGGAGGCCCGCCGGACCGGGGCGGACGGGGGTTCGGACTCGATCGCGGTCGCGCTGGCCGGGCTCATGTCCCACCGTCCTCCCCGTGTCGGTGCCGGTTGTTTCAGGAAAGCATCCCCCGGCCGGGTTGGCACAGTGACCCGAGGGGCCAATTGACAAGGTGCCAATGGCGGGTGGCCGCGGGCATGGGTCAAGATGACCCCATGACCGCTACTGCTGACAGTCTGCCCGACCTGGTGTCCCTCAAGGTCGACGTCGCCGGCCATGTGGCCGAAGT
This sequence comes from Amycolatopsis sp. NPDC003731, assembly GCF_053586895.1. NCBI lineage: Bacteria > Bacillati > Actinomycetota > Actinomycetes > Pseudonocardiales > Pseudonocardiaceae > Amycolatopsis > Amycolatopsis sp. NPDC003731. Next base: position 47,560 of record NZ_JBSFNC010000060.1, read on the forward strand.
GACGCTTCTCGGCCCGTCCAAGGGCAACGCGATGGGCCCGGACTTCTGGCGCGAGCTGCCCCTGGTCTTCCGCGCGCTGGACGCCGACCCGCAGGTCAGGGCCGTGGTGCTGACCGGCAGCGGCAAGCACTTCTCCTACGGCCTGGACCTGCCCGCGATGATGGGCGACTGGGCGCCGATGCTGGGCGGGGACAACCTGGCCGGCCCGCGGACGGCGTTTCTCGACCAGGTCCGCTCGCTGCAGGCGGCGGTCAGTTCGATCGCGGAATGCCGCAAACCGGTCGTCGCGGCCGTTTCGGGCTGGTGCATCGGCGGCGGGGTCGACGTCGTCGCGGCCGCCGACGTCCGCCTGGCCAGCGCCGACGCGAAGTTCAGCGTCCGCGAGGTGCGCGTCGCCATCGTCGCCGACCTCGGGAGCCTCCAGCGGCTCGCCTCGATCATCGGCGAGGGGCACCTGCGCGAGCTCGCCCTCACCGGCAAGGACGTCGACGCCGCCCGCGCCGAGAAGATCGGCCTGGTGAACGACGTCTACCCGGACCAGGAGGCGCTGCTGACGGCCGCCCGCGAACTCGCCGGCGAGATCGCTGCGAACCCGCCGCTGGTGGTGCAGGGTACGAAGCAGGTACTGGCGGCGAACACCGAGCGCCAGGTCGCCGACGGCCTCCGGTACGTCGCGGCGTGGAACTCGGCGTTCCTGCCCAGCAAGGACCTCGGCGAGGCGGTCCAGGCCTTCCTGGAACGCCGGCCGCCGGAGTTCAAGGGCGAGTAGGAGGAGAGGCAGCGTGAGCGTCCACCACACCTTCCGCGTCGCGCGGGACTACCTGCAGGCCCACCGCGAGGACTACGAGACGGCGTACCGCGACTTCGCCTGGCCGGAGTTCGACGAGTTCAACTGGGCGATCGACTGGTTCGACGTCGTCGCGCACGACCCGGACAACGCCGAGCGGTACGCGCTGTGGATCGTCGAGGAGGACGGCCGCGAGAACCGCTGGACCTTCCCGGAGATGTCCGGCCGGTCCAACCAGGTGGCGAACTGGCTGCGCGCGCTCGGCGTCCGCCGCGGCGACCGGCTCATCCTCATGCTGGGCAACCAGGGCGAGCTGTGGGAGACGATCCTCGCCGCGATCAAGCTCGGCGCGGTGATCATCCCGGCGTCCACGCTGCTCGGGCCGGCCGACCTGACCGACCGCGTGGAGCGCGGCGCCGCGAAGCACGTCGTCGTCCGCTCGGTCGACGCGCCGAAGTTCGACGGCATCGAGGGCGGCTACACGCGGATCGCGGTGGGGGACCCGGTCGAAGGCTGGCACGCGTACTCGGCCGCGTCCGCCGAGTCCCCGGAGTTCACCCCGGACGGCCCGACGAAGGCCGGCGACCCGCTGCTGCTGTACTTCACCTCCGGCACGACCGCGAAGCCGAAGCTGGTGCAGCACACGCACGTCTCGTACCCGGTCGGTCACCTGTCCACGATGTACTGGATCGGCCTGGAACCCGGCGACGTCCACCTGAACATCTCCTCGCCCGGCTGGGCCAAGCACGCGTGGAGCAACTTCTTCGCGCCGTGGAACGCCGAGGCGACGGTGTTCCTCTACAACTACAGCCGGTTCGACGCGGGCGCGCTGATGGCGCAGATGGACCGCTGCGGTGTCACCAGCTTCTGCGCGCCGCCGACGGTGTGGCGGATGCTCATCCAGGCCGACCTGAGCGCGCTGAAGACGCCGCCGCGCAAGGTGGTGGGCGCCGGGGAGCCGTTGAACCCCGAGGTGATCGACCAGGTCGAGAAGGCGTGGGGCGTCACCATCCGCGACGGCTTCGGCCAGACCGAAAGCAGCGTCCAGATCGCGAACACGCCGGGCCAGGACGTCGTGCCCGGCTCGATGGGCCGCCCGCTGCCGGGGTTCGTGGTGGCGCTGGTCGACCCGGTCAGCGGCGAACGCGCTTCCGAGGGCGAAATCTGCCTGGACCTCGCGCACCGGCCGGTGGGCCTGATGACCGGCTACGCCGGCGACGACGAGCGCACGTCGGCGGCCTTCGCCGGCGGCTTCTACCACACGGGTGACGTCGGTTCGATCGACGAACGCGGCTACATCACCTACGTCGGGCGCACCGACGACGTGTTCAAGGCGTCGGACTACCGGATCTCGCCGTTCGAGCTGGAGAGCGTCCTGATCGAGCACGAGGCGGTGGCCGAGGCCGCGGTCGTCCCGGCCCCCGACCCGATCCGGCTCGCGGTGCCCAAGGCGTACGTCGTGCTGGCTGCGGGCTTCGCGGCGGACGCCGGGACCGCGCGGTCGATCCTGGCGTACTGCCGCGAGCACCTGGCGCCGTACAAGCGCATCCGGCGGCTGGAGTTCGCGGAGCTGCCGAAGACGATCTCGGGCAAGATCCGCCGCGTCGAGCTGCGGGGCCGCGAGAGCGACCCGAAGCGCGGCGAGGGGACGGAGTACCGCGAGGAGGACTTCCCGGACCTCAAGTCCTGAGGCGCTCACTGGTGGACGTTGGGGGGTGGACAGGCGTATGCGTCTTGTCTGCACCCCGGGTCTGCCGGGTCACTGCAGGGCTGAGCGCGTCACCCGATG
>NZ_JBSFNC010000061.1:0-49166 GCF_053586895.1 Amycolatopsis sp. NPDC003731
ACTCATTCGGGACGTGGGAGGTCCCGAATGAGTCATTCGCGGCACCGGCGGCCGAGGGGCCGGGCGAGCGTGAAAAGGCCCCCACCCGGGATTCGGGCGGGGGCCTTCTCTGCAAGAGGGTCAGCGGCGGCGGATCGTCCGCTGGACGTTGCGCATCTTCGCGCCGGCCGGCATCGGGCCCTTCGGCAGGGCCGCGCCGCGGTTGCCGAGGGCGGCCAGCTTCGCCTCGAGCGCGTCGACCTGGGCCGGCTTGAGGTTGCGAGGCAGCTTCATCAGGTAGCCCTGGAGCTTCTTCAGCGGGAGCTGGCCGTCGTCGTGGCCGATCGTCACGTCGTAGATCGGCGTGTCGCCGATCAGGCGGGAGACGCGCTTCTTCTCCTGGGCGAGCAGGGTCTTCACGCGGTGCGGCGCACCTTCGGCGACCAGCACGACGCCGGGGCCGCCGAGGACCCGGTGCACCGCGTCGAGCTGCGTGGTCGCCGCCACGGTCGGCGTCACCTTCCAGCGGCCGCGCAGGTTCTCCAGCGCCCACGCCGCGGCGCCGGGCTGGCCGTCGGCCTTCGAGTAGACCGTCTTCTGGACGCGCCGGCCGAAGATGATCATGGCGAGCAGGGCGCCGAGGATCAGGCCCAGCGGCAGCAGCACCCACTGCGCGTCGAAGAAGAACCCGATGCCGAACGCCACGCCGGCGACGACGACGATCGCCCCGACCATCCACGGGATGAGCCAGGGGTCTTCCTTGCGCTGCATCTTGAAGGCCTCGAAGAGCTGGCCACGGCGTGCCTTGCTCGCCGCGCGCTTCTCCTTCTTGGCCTGCTTGGCCGCTTCCTTGTCCTGCTTACCCGCCATATGACCAGGATACGGCCGCGTGCCCCTGCCCCGTTTCCCCGTCCCCCTCTGCGAGGATGCCGGACGTGACCGGCGTACTTTCACCCAGGAGCCTGAACCGTCTGCTCGATGGCCTCGACCCCGAGCAGCGCGCCGCCGCCAGTGCCCCACGGGGGCCGGTCTGCGTTCTCGCCGGCGCCGGCACGGGCAAGACCCGCACGATCACCCACCGGATCGCCCACTTGGTCCGGTCCGGGCACGTTTCCGCCGGTCAGGTCCTCGCCGTCACCTTCACGACGCGCGCCGCGGGGGAGATGCGGACCCGGCTGCGCGGCCTCGGCGTCGACGCGGCGCAGGCGCTGACGTTCCACGCCGCCGCCCGCCGCCAGCTCCGGTACTTCTGGCCGCGCGTGGTCGGGGACCGGCCGTGGGACCTGCTGGAGAACAAGCTGCGGTACGTCGGCCAGGCCGCGAACCGGGCCAAGCTCGGCACCGAGGTCGAGGTCCTGCGCGACCTGGCGAGCGAGATCGAGTGGGCGAAGGCGTCGCTGATCAGCCCGGACGACTACCCGGCCGTCACCGCACGCGCCCAGCGCGACATCCCGGCACCGGCGGCGCAGGTCGCCGAGGTCTACCGGATCTACGAGGAGCTGAAGAACGCCGCGCAGGTGCTAGACTTCGACGACCTCCTGCTGCACACGACCGCGGTGCTCGAAGAGCACGGCGCCGTCGCCGAGGAGTTCCGGGACCGCTACCGCTGCTTCGTCGTCGACGAGTACCAGGACGTCACGCCGCTGCAGCAGCGCCTGCTCGACGCGTGGCTCGGCGGCCGCGACGACCTGACCGTCGTCGGCGACGCCAACCAGACCATCTACTCCTTCGGCGGCGCGTCGCCGCGGCCGCTGCTGGAGTTCACGCGGCGCTACCCGGACGCCACCATCGTCCGCCTCGAACGCGACTACCGGTCGACGCCCGAGGTCGTCGCGCTGGCCAACCGCGTGATCGGCGCGGCGCGCGGACGGCCGGCGGGCTCGCGGCTGAAGCTGATCGGGCAGCGGCCGCCGGGACCGGAGCCGCGCTTCGCCGAGTTCGACGACGAGGCGGTCGAGGCGGGCGCCGTCGCGCGCCGGGTGCGCGAGCTGCTCGACGGCGGCGTCTCGGCGAGCGAGATCGCGGTCCTCTATCGGATCAACGCCCAGTCGGAGGCCTACGAGTCGGCGCTGGCCGACGCCGGCATCCCGTACCTGGTCCGCGGCGGCGAGCGGTTCTTCAACCGGACGGAGGTCCGGCAGGCGATGTCCGCGCTGCGGGCGGCGAGCGGCGACGTCAGCTCCGACCTGGTCACGACGGTGCGGTCGGTGCTCGCGCGGGTCGGCCTGACCGAGTCGCCGCCGGCGGGTGGCGCGGCGAAGGAACGCTGGGACGCGCTCCTGGCGATCGTCGAGCTGGCCGAGGAGCTCGCCTCGACGGTCGAGGACGCCGACCTGCCCCGGTTCAACGCCGAGCTCGACCAGCGCGCCGCGGCCCAGCACCCGCCGACGGTCGAGGGCGTGACGCTGGCGTCGCTGCACGCGGCGAAGGGCCTGGAGTGGGACGCGGTGTTCCTGGTCGGCCTGGCCGAGGGCACGATGCCGATCCTGCACGCCGACGGCGACGAAGCGGCGATCGAGGAGGAGCGGCGGCTGTTCTACGTCGGCGTCACCCGGGCCCGCGAGCACCTGTGGCTGTCCTGGGCGCTGGCCCGTACGCCGGGCGCGCGGCGCAACCGGCGGCGCAGCCGGTTCCTCTACGGCCTGGTCCCGGAGGACCACCCGGCCGCCAGGGTGGCGCGGTCCCAGCAGCAGAAGCCGTCGACGCCGGTCAAGACGCGCTGCCGCGTCTGCGGCGGGCCGCTGCTCGAGACCCTCGAGGTCAAGCTGGGCCGCTGCGGGCGCTGCCCGTCCACAGTGGATGAAGACCTGCTGGAGCGGCTGAAGTCGTGGCGCGCGGACCGGGCGCGCGAGCTCAAGGTGCCGGCGTTCGTCGTCTTCACGGACGCGACGCTGATGGCCATCGCCGAACAGCGCCCGGCCGACGAGGCGGCGCTGGTGTCGATCTCCGGCATCGGCGCCACGAAGCTCGAACGCTTCGGCGCGGAGATCCTCGGCGTCGTCCGGGCGCCGACGGGGTCTTGACCGCGTCCGGACCATGATCGACGCGGCGAACCCGCTGCTCAGGGGCGATCTTCGTAACTTCGAGGATTTTCCCGTTAATTGAGTTGCACCGGTGTGGTGGAGAGCAATAACCTGCCAGTACCGAGCCCGAAGGGCTCGACTGGGGATCTACGGACAGCGCCGCTCGGCGGCCGCGTGTACAGAGTACAGAAGGAGGTGCCGGTGAAATGACCATCAACATGACGCTCACGAACCCGGGCACCCGTCTGTCCTGCGCCGCGGAAGTTGCGGCTGCTCAGCGCCCGGGCACCGGTGTGTTCGCGAGCGCTCACGAGATCCGTGGCATGCGGCGCGTCTCGCGTCGTTGGGCCACCGGTGTCGTCGTCTTCGGGACGCAGGGCGTTCTCGCCGCGTACCCGCAGGCCGATCTGCCGACCATCAAGCAGTTCCGTGTTCCGTTGTCGATACGGGAGCGAAGTTCCTGACCTAGTCAGGACACGAGGCTCACGAAGGCCGCGGAACCGGAGAACCCGGATCCGCGGCCTTCGTGTTTTTGGCTGCACAACCCAAGAGGAACCAGCGTTGCCCAGCTCCAGCACTCAACCGAAAACCCGTACGACACAAGGAGGAACCCCCATGTCTTCGGCCATCGCCTACACCTCGGGTGAGGCAATATTCGCCGACCTGCTCGACCCGATCGACGTCCCCGACGTCGCGCTGCCCTGCCGTTCGGGCGACGCGGACCTGTGGTTCGCGGAGTCCCCGGCCGAGCTCGAGCGCGCCAAGGCGCAGTGCGCGGACTGCCCGGTCCGCGAGGCCTGCCTGGCGGGCGCTCTGGCTCGTCGCGAGCCCTGGGGCGTCTGGGGCGGCGAGATCTTCGAGCGCGGCGCGGTGATCGCGCGCAAGCGGCCCCGCGGCCGCCCGCGCAAGAACGCTGTCGAGCCCGCCGCGGCCAAGGCCGGCGGCGATCACCGGAGCGCCGCCGCATGAGCGTCGAACCGGTCACCACGAGGGATTACGAAGCTCACCCCCGCAGCGAGCAGCTGCAGTTGACGAAGACCGAGATCGAGGAGATCAGCGAGATGTTGCTTTACGAAGAACTGTCCCGGGCCCGAATACGGGACCTGGAGGAGGGGGTCCGCGCCCAGCGGGCCCGAGGTAGCGCCCGCGCCGCCCGGCGATGGTCGCGAGTGGCCCGGTGGGCTGCTCGTCGGGCTGAGCGGTACCAGGACCAGAGCTGAGCGCAGGCCCCTGCCACCCCTGTTGGGGGGTGGTGGGGGCCTTCGCGCTTTGGCACGCGGCCTGGTGGGTGGGCCGCACGGTTCGGCCCGGTGGGTGGCTGGCCGACGCGGCTCCGGGCATGGTGCTGCGTGGGTTCGGTGATCGGGTCGCGCGGAGCGGTGTGCTCCGGTGGGTGGATGGCCGACGTGGCCCGGTGGGCGGATCGCGCTGCGGGCCCCGGGGACGGGACTACGCGGTTTGGTCCGGCGGGTGGATGGCGCGCTGCGGTTTGGTTCGGCGGGTGGATGGCGCGGTGCGGTTTGGGTGGGCAGGTGGCGCGCTGCGGTTTAGTTCGGCGGGTGGATGGCGCGCTGCGGTTTGGTTCGGCAGGTGGAGCGGTTCCGCGGCGGCGCGCGACTGGGCCGGAGGCGCGCCGGCAGCGAGTGGTCGCGCGCGGGCGTTCGGCGGTCCGGGGCGGGCTGAGGAGCGTGGCCGGGCCGGGGCGCGCTGGGGAGCGTGGCCGGCCGGGCCGAGCCGGACTGGGGCGCGCTGGGGAGCGTGGCCGGCCGGGCCGGGCCGGGGCGCGCTGGCGCGTGGTCGCTGTGATGTGGGTGCCGGTGCGCCGTGCCGGGCGGGCCCGGGCGGGTGCGACGTGCCGGGTGGGGCGGGGTAGGTGGGCCGGGGCGGGGTGGGTGCGCTGGTCTGGCTTGGCCTCCTTTGGGTGGTCTCGTCGCGCAGGGCTCCGGGGGCGGGGTGCTGGTGTTGAATGGGGTGATGTCCGGACATTCCCACGGCGACATCGACTGGGCGGACCGCCTGGCTCAGCTGCGCATGGCCGATGCCCTTGATGCCGAGGCGCTTGCGCCCGTTGCTCGGCGGCTGGTCGGGTCCGTCGGGGCTCGGCCGACCGTTGTCGATGTCGGGTGTGGGGCCGGCGGGATGAGCGTGCTTTTCGCGCGCGAGCTCGCCCGCGGCTTGGGCGGTACCGTTGTGCTCTTCGATGCCACTCCCAAGCTGCTCGTCGAGGCCGAACGGGCCGTTGCCGAGGTGGCTGGGGACTCCGTTGAGGTTGTCAGCCTGCTCGGGGACCTCACCGATCCCGCTCTGGCCGTTCCCGCTGCCGATCTTGTCTGGGCGTCCGGGGTGGTGCACCACGTCGGTGATCAGCAAGCCGCTCTGCGGACGCTTGCCGGCTTATTGCGGGCCGGTGGGGTGCTGGCCGTCTCGGAGGGTGGGCTCGAGATGCGGTGCCTTCCTTGGGAGCTGGGGGTCGGGCGGCCCGGGTTGGAGCAGCGGTTGCTTGCTGCCCGGGGTACTTGGTTCGAACGGATGCGGGCCGGGGTTCCGGGCAGTGTCGGCATGCCCTACGGCTGGCCGCGGGCTCTTCGCGAAGCCGGGCTCGAGGATGTCGAATCTTTCGGTGCTCTCATCGATCACCCGATGCCCGGCTCGGACCTGCTGCGTGAGTACGTCGTTCAGCGCGTCGGGTGGCTTGCGGAGTCGGCCGGGGACTGGCTCGATGCCGATGACCTCGCCGCCGTTGCCGCGCTCACCGATCCGCGGAGCCCGGACTTTCTCGGCCGCCGGGACGATCTCTACCTGCTCGGCGCCAAGGCGATCCACTGTGGACGATTGCGGTGACCGCGCCGGAGCCGGTGGTGTGCACGCGGTGCGGACGGGCTCGCGCTGACGATGATGATCCGGCTACGGCGCTCGCCTGGGTGTCCACCCGTGAGCGGGGCGCGCTGCGGTGGCTCTGCCCGGACTGCGCCCGGCAGCATGTCCGGGACATCGAAGGCAAGCTGCCGGACGAGTACTGGTGATCACTTCGACCTCCTGAGCGTGATGGCGGCGTCAGGCCGCGTCGCCGATCGGTGTCTGCGGGACCGCGCGGACCTTGGGGCGGGGTGTGCGGGACGCTTCGCCGTACGCCCTGGCCAGCTCCTGCGCCACCTCCTGGGGGACCTTCTGCAACTGCCGGACCGTGCAGCGGACCAGGACGATCCCCGTCGCCGCCAGGGCCAGGTGGCTGAAGCCGCCTCCGGGGCCCGGGGTGCAGCGGTACTGCCAGGCCAGGCCGAGTTCGTCCCACCAGGCGTCCGCCTCGCCGATGCGGCGGCCGCGGCGGTCGCAGATCGTCTGGTCCCAGCTCGGCGGCGGCAGCGGTACGCGGTCCAGGACGCGGGCGGCCAGGCCGTGCGCCTGGATCGGCCCCTCGTCGAGTTCGCGCAGCACCCTGCGGACCAACGCCGTGCCGCGCTGGGGGCCGGCCTCGAGCTCCGCCAGCAGCTCCGGGCGGTTGCTGAGGCCCCAATACAGCGGCAGCGTCAGCAGGTGCCGGATGCGGGCCGGGTCGGATTCCGAGCGGGCCAGGTCCAGCGTCGCCCTCGCCGGCGGCGCGAACGGGAGGTCGTCGACCTCGACCGGGTCCGGTAGCCGGGCCGTGCGCGCGAGGCGGACGCCTTCGCAGGCCACCACCCGGCAGTGGTGGGGCACCAGCAGGTGGATGTCGCTTTCCGCCGGGCACTTCACGCCGTGGGCCTGCAGGGCGTCGGCGCCGGTGATCACCACCCCGGGCCCGTAGCGCACGACCGCGGCGTGCAGCAGCTGCTGCCGTGTCGGGGCCGTGTTGCGCAGCAGGACGACACCGGGGTGCAGGCGGCGCCACGGCCCTCCCGGGCCGCAGAGCCGCCGGGTTCTTCGGTCGGATATCCCGGCCCGGCGTAACTGTTCGAGGTTCATCACCTCGCACCCGCGCGGGTTACGAATGGTGAGCGGATCGGTGCACTGTGTAGCAGTCATACAAAGATCATGACCGCTCGGCCAACCGGGTGGAACCCCCTCCCCGCCACCTGTGGACAACTCGACCGGATCCCTCCGTTCGAGGCCCACCCTGTGGACAACTCAGGCAGCGAACCCGGGCTGCCAGCGCTCGACGATGCCGCGGGCCGGGATCTCGGCGTCGAGCTGGCAGAGGATCCCCGTCGACCCCGCCGTCACCCGGTGGATCATCAGGTACTCGGGCGGCAGGTTGAGCGAACGGCCGACCCGGAAGTCGTTGCCGCGGCTGTCGCCGACCCGCCCGGCCTGCTTCTGCATCCAGCGCCGGGTGAAGTGGAACGTCGGCGCCGCCAACGGCTCGGTGAACGGCGCGAGGTAGGCGAGCACCTCCTCCGCGGTCAGGTCGCTGTCCGGCCTGATGAACCGGTTCTCCCGCAGCAGGCGCATCAGCTCGGCGGACTCGCCGTCCAGCGCCAGCCGCGTCATCTCGCCCAGGTGGCGGGGGATGCCTTCGGGCAGCCGGGCCACCCCACCGAAGTCGATGACGCACAGCCTGTGGTCTTCGGTGATCATGAAGTTGCCCGGGTGCGGGTCCGAGTGCAGCAGGTGGACGCGCTCGGGCGACGAGTAGTGGAACTCCGCCAGCAGCCGGCCCGCCAGGTTCCGGGTCTCGCGGTCGCCGTCCGCGATCACCTTCGACAGCGGGGTGCCGTTCGCCCACTCCGTGACGACGACCTTCGGCGCGCTGGCCACCACCCGCGGCACCAGGATGCCGGGGTCGCCCTCGAACGCCTTCGCGAAGGTGCGCTGGTGCTGGGCCTCGGCCTGGTAGTCGAGCTCCTCGTTCATCCGCTCCGAGAGCTCGGCCAGCAGCGGCTTGACCTCGGTGCCGGGCACGAACGCCTGGAACAGCCTGCTGAACCGCTGCAGCTGGCGCAGGTCGCTGCGGAGGGCCTCGTCGGCGCCCGGGTACTGCACCTTGACCGCGACCGCGCGACCGTCGTGCCAGACCGCGCGGTGCACCTGGCCGATGCTCGCGGCCGCCGCCGGCTCGTCGTCGAAGGACGCGAACCGGCTGCTCCAGGTGCGGCCCAGCTGCTCGGCGAGCACCCGGTGGGTCTGCCGGACCGACATCGGCGGCGCGGCGGCCTGCAGCTTCGTCAGCGCCTCGCGGTACGGCTTCGCCATGTCGTCCGGGACCGCCGCTTCGAACACGCTCAGCGCCTGGCCGAACTTCATCGCGCCGCCCTTGAGCGTGCCGAGCACCTCGAACAGCTGCTCGGCGGCTTTCGCCGACAGCGTCGCGTTCACCTGTTCCGCGCTCTGGCCCGCGAGCCTCTTGCCCCAGCCGCCGACCGCCCGGCCGGCGATGCCGAGCGGGAGACTGGCGAGCTTGGCGGTACGGGCGGCACCCTTGCGCGGCATCGCGGTGTCACGATCGGCTGGGTCGCGGAAGTCGGTCACACCCGCGATTCTGCCCTGCGGCCTCGGCCACGCGCAGCCTGCGCACGACGTCTTCGTGGGCTACGTCTCCGAGATCACCTCCCGGGCACCGCACCGGCAGAGCGGGTGCGGCGGCCAGCCCCGGTGCCGGATCCGGCCGTCGAAGGCGTCGATCTCGAGGGTCGCGTTCCACGCCGGCGGGGGCGGCGCGCTCGGGGAGAGCAGCCGCATGGCCTGGGCGACGGCCAGCGACGCGCAGGACTGGACCGCGCCGAGGTCGGGCCGCTGGTGCCGGCCGGCGAGCTGCCCGGCGACGCGTGGCCAGCACGGGTCACGCTCCGTGCGGTGCAGGTCGGCGCAGCGCAGGCAGGAGCTGCGGCCCGGCACGACCAGCGGCCCGACGATCGCCGTGCCGTCGCGGACGCGCGCCGCCAGGTGCGGGACGCCGTCACCCATCAGCTCGGCGACGAGCTCGGGCGCCGGTACGACGGCGTCGGTGAGCAGGGCGAGGTTCGGGTGCCGGTCGTACAGGCGGGTGACGCGGACTTCGGGATCGACCCGGCGGAGCAGGTCGGCGAGGGCGTGGCGCCGGGACCGGCCCAGTTCCGCGGCGGTGAAGCCGGAGCCCAGGTCGTGCTCGGTCACCGTGCCCGGCACCTGCAGCTCGACGTGCCCGATGCCGGCGTTGGCCAGGAGCACGGCGGCCGCCACCGCCACCCGGCCCTCGCCGTGCACGGAGATCGCGGCGGCTCGCCGCCGCTCGGCCATCGCCGCCTGGTGGTGCCGGGCGCGCAGCGACCAGAGGCCGGGCTCGCCGCGCAAGCCCGGGCCGTCGGGGCGGCCGGCGTCGGTGACCAGGCCGAGCGCGGTCAGCTGCCGCAGGAGCGTGTGCAGCTGCTCGCGGTGTTCGCTCTCCGCGAGCAGAAGCCGCTCGACGGGTTTGCTGCCGTCGAGGGCGCGCACTTTCGCGAGGAGGTGCGGGGAGAGGTTTTCGACGATCACGCCGTGGCGCGGATCGAGGCCGATCTGGATCTCGCGGGGGCCGCGTTCGAGCACGGTGAGGCCCGGGAGCAGGGCAGGGTGGGCGGGCAGGAGGACCGGTGGCATGTCCGCGGTGTCGAGGATCATGTCCGCAGGATCGCACCCGGTCGCGACGGGAAGGCCCCGCCAGAAGCCGGAACGGCCGAGTTGTCCACAAGTGGAACCGGCTGTGGACAACTCGGGTCTGTGACCTCAAGGCGCTCGGAGTTGTCGGTGCCTGGCCTTACCGTTGTCGGGTGGTCGAAGCACGGATGCCCTCACTGAGAGGCCGGGGGGACACGAACCCCTCGTCGGACACACCCGGACACAAGGTCGAAGTGCGGCGCAGCCAGCGCCGGCACCGGACGGTCACCGCGTATTGGAACGACGACACGCTCGTCGTGCTCATCCCCGCGCGGATGACCAGGGCGGAGGAGAAACACTGGGTCGCCGAGATGGAGCGCAAGCTGCAGCGCTCGGAACCACGTCGGCCGGCGTCCCCGAAGACGTCGGACGAGGCCCTGCTGGCGCGCTGCGCGCTGCTCTCGGGCAAGTACCTGGGCGGCACCGCGGTGCCGGCTAGCGTCCGCTGGGTGCCGCCGATGCGCACGCGGTGGGCGTCCTGCACGCCGGTCGACGCGACCATCCGGGTCAGCGAACGGCTGCGGAAGGTGCCTCCGTGGGTGCTGGACTACGTGCTGGTGCACGAGCTGGCGCACCTGCGGGAGCCCGGGCACGATGCGGCCTTCTGGGCGCTGGTGCAGCGGTACCCGAAGACCGAGCGGGCGATCGGGTACCTGGAGGGGTTGTCGGCCGCGGCCGGGTGGGGGATCTCCATGGAGGATTGACGGGATGACCGCCTGGGGCCGGACAGCAGAAGGCCGGTGTCCCGCTGTTGCGGGGCACCGGCCCTCCGGAGCTCAGTTCAGGACTGCTTGCCGCCCTCTTCCGACGGGGGCTCGTCCTTCTCACGCTCGGAGCGCTCGGCCTGCTCCGTGCGCTCCAGCTCGGCGATCGGGTCCAGGTCGTCGATCGAACCCGCCGAACCCACTCGGTCCGCGAAGTCGATCGGCTCGTCCAGGTCCTCGGCCGTCGGCATCAGGTCCGGGTGGGACCAGAGGCCGTCGCGCTTCTCCGTGCCGTGGCGGTCGCCCACCAGCTTCCACAGGTTGGAGGCGTCCCTCATCCGGCGGGGGCGCAGCTCCAGGCCGACCAGGGTGGCGAACGTCTGCTCGGCCGGGCCGCCCGTCGCACGGCGGCGGCGGAGGGTCTCGCGCAGGGCGTCCGCTCCCGGCAGGCGGTCGCCCACCGCTTCGGCCACCACCACGTCGACCCAGCCTTCGACCAGCGCGAGCAGCGTCTCCAAGCGCCGCAGCGCCGCCTTCTGCTCCTCCGTCGTCTGGGGCTCCAGCAGGCCCGAGGACATCGCCTCTTCGATGCTCGCCGGGTTCGCCGGGTCGATGCGGCCGGCCAGGGACTCCAGGGCCGACGTGTCCACCGAGATCCCGTGGGCGAACTCCTCGACCGTCGCCAGCAGGCGCTGCCGGAGCCACGGCACGTGCGTGAACAGGCGCTGGTGGGCCGCTTCGCGGGCCGCCAGGAACACCAGGATCTCGCTGTTCGGCAGCTCCAGGCCCTCGGCGAACTTCTCGATGTTCGCCGGCAGCAGGGCCGAGGTGCCGGCCGGGGCCAGGGGGAGGCCGATCTCCGTCGAGGTCAGCATCTCCGACGCGAGCTGGGCCAGCGCGTTGCCGAGCTGGGAGCCGAAGGCCATGCCGCCCATCTGCCCCATCATCTGGAGCAGCGGGCCCGCGGCCTGCTTGGCCTCCTCCGGCAGCGCCTCCATCCAGGCACCCGACACCTGCCGGGCCACCGGGTCGCACAGCCGCTGCCACGTCGGGAGCGTCTTCTCCACCCAGGACCGGGGCGACCAGGCGACCGTCGACGTCGCGCCGGCCGGGTACACCGTGGCCGCGTCGAGCCAGAGCTCGGCCAGGTGGGCCGCGTCGCGGACCGCCGCGTTCGCGTCGTCACCACCCCGGAAGCCGAGCTTGCTCTCGCCGGTGTTGCCCGCGCTGCCCAGGGTCTGGAGGGCGATCTGCTTGGCGAGGTCGTAGTTCACCGGCCCGCTGGAGGTGCCGGCCTGGCTGAGCATCTGGCCCAGCTGGCTCAGCATCTGCCCGAGCTGGTTGAAGGCCTCGGCGCCGGAAGGCTCCGAGGGGTCGTTCTCACCTCGTTTGTCGGGATCGGAAGGTCCGAAGCCGAACGGGGGTTTGCTCATGTGTCCACCGTACGCGGGTCGGGGCCCGCCGAGCGCGTCAACCGTGGCCTTCACCGGGAAGCGAACGCGGTCACCGTACGCTGTCGGTCGTGACCAAGTCCTCCGAGGAGACCGCCCCCGCGAAGAGCGCCCCGGAACCGGCGCCGGAGCCGGCCGGCGAGGCCCGCCGGATGACCCGCCGTGGCTGGACGCTCGTGGTCAGCGGCTCGCTGTTCCTGATCTTCGTGGTGCTCGGCTCCGTCGTGCCCGTGCCGTTCGTGGCCATCAGCCCCGGCCCGACCTACGACACGCTGGGTCGCGACGCGGCGGGCAACCCGGTCATCCAGGTCACCGGGCACGAGACCCACCCGACCACCGGCGAGCTGCGGATGACGACCGTCTCCCTGCACGACGGCGTCACCCTCTTCCAGGGCCTCGGCTTCTGGGCGAGCGGCCGGTACGCGCTGGCCCCGCGCGAGGAGTACTTCAAGCCCGGCGAGACGAACGAGCAGGTCAAGCAGGAGAACATCCAGCAGCTGCAGGACTCGCAGACCAACGCCCAGGTCGCCGCCCTGCGCGAGCTGGGCAACCCGATCAAGGTGGTGGCGAAGCAGATCGTCTCCGGCAGCCCGGCCGACCACGTGCTCTCGCCCGGCGACAAGCTGATCACCGTCAACGGCAAGAAGATCGTCGAGGCCGCCGACGTCCGGGCCGCGCTGACCGGCACCCTGCCCGGCCAGACCGTCCAGATCACCTTCCAGTCCGACGGCCAGCCCGAGCGGACCGTGCCGCTCACCCTCGCCGCGCGCCCGGACCGCAAGGAGGGCTTCATCGGCCTCACCGCGGTCGACCGCGCCGACGTGCCGTTCACCGTCAACATCTCCCTGCAGGACGTCGGCGGCCCGTCCGCCGGGCTGATGTTCACCCTCGCCATCATCGACCGCCTCAAGGGCGACGACATCGCGGGCGGGCGGCACATCGCCGGCACCGGCGAGATCACCGAGACCGGCGAGGTCGGCCCGATCGGGGGAATCTCGTTCAAGGTCGTCGGCGCCCGCGAGGCCGGCGCCACCGACTTCCTGGTGCCCGAGCACAACTGCGCCGAGGCCAAGACCACCGCGCCGGCCGGCCTCAACCTGATCAAGGTGTCCACACTGGACGACGCGCTCGCCCAGCTGGCCAACCTGAAAGCCGGGCGGCCGACGGCGTCCTGCTAGGGCAGCAGCGTGGCCTTCAGCGCTTCGACGAGGTTCGGCGCCAGGTCGGGGCTTTCCACGATCTCGTCCATCGACTCGTCCGTGCCGGCTCCGCGCAGCCGCATCACGCAGGCGCCCTCCCCGTCGCGCAGGACGGCCGCGACCAGGCGGGCCTCCGTGCGCTGCGGGTGGTCGGCGGCCGCGCGGCGGAGGCTCTCGGCGTCCGCTTCGGCGACGTCCGGCAGCTCCGACTCCGAGCCCGGCGGCAGCACGATGATCTCCTGGGCCAGCGCGCACCCGATGACCAGATCCGGCCACGCGATCCGGCCCAGCGCCTCGGCCAGGTCGCCCTCGGGCAGCGCCTCCTGGGCGACCGGCGTCAGCGGGTTCGCCCGGTCGAGCTGCCCGGCCAGCTCCGGCTGCTCGTCCAGCAGCGCCGCCGTCGGCACCAGCGCGAACAGCTGCGGCGGCTGGTCCCAGCCGCCCGCGGCCATGAAGTCCTCGATTTCACGGGCGAGCGCGGCCACGCCGGCCTGTCGCGCTTCGTTCGCTGCCATGCGCACATCGTGTCAGGTCGGCCGGGCCGCCGACGCCGCGAGTCCGGTTTGGGCGGGTCCCGGGAACTTCACCGGGCATCCGTAGAGTTAGGGAATCAGGGGGCGCACGCGCCCCTGCTCAAGTGTTGACGAAGACAGGAGCGTGTGCCGTGGCGACTCGGCCCCCGGTGAGCCTGCCGAAGCTGTCCCGGCGGAGCCGGATCCTCCTCATCATCGCCGCGGTGATCGTGCTGGCGCTGTTGCTCGGGGCCCGCCTCCTCGACACGTACGTCGATTGGCTGTGGTTCGGCGAAGTCGGCGCGCGGCCGGTGTTCACCACCCAGCTGGTCACCCGCGTGATCCTCTTCTTCGCCGTCGGCCTGCTCGTCGGCGGCGCACTGGCGATCAGCCTGATGATCGCCTACCGGACGCGCCCGGTGTTCGTGCCGATCTCCGGCGCCGACGACCCGCTGGCGCGCTACCGCTCGGCGATCGTCGCCCGGATCCGCCTCTTCGGCGTCGGCATCCCGGTGCTGACCGGCCTCATCGCCGGTCTGTCCGCCCAGGGCGACTGGCAGGTCGTGCAGCTGTTCCTCAACGGCACCTCGTTCGGCCAGACCGACCCCGAGTTCGGCAACGACGTCGGCTTCTACGCCTTCGACCTGCCGTTCATCAACTGGCTGCTCGGCTGGCTGTTCATCACCGTCGTGATCTCCTTCTTCGGCGCGCTGATCTCGCACTACGTCTTCGGCGGCATCCGGCTCGCCGGCAAGGGCGGCCAGCTCGCCGGCCCGACCCGCGCGCAGCTCGCCATCACCGTCGGGCTCTTCGTGCTGCTGAAGGCGGTCGAGTACTTCTTCGACCGGTACAACCTGCTGCTGTCCGACCGCGGCATGCCGCTGTTCGTCGGCGCCACCTACACCGACCTCAACGCGGTGCTGCCGGCCAAGCTGATCCTGCTGTGCATCTCGGTGATCTGCGCGATCGCGTTCTTCGCCGGTGCCTTCCTGCGCAACCTGCAGCTGCCGGCCATCGCACTCGTGCTGCTGATCCTCTCCGGCATCCTGGTCGGCGTCGCCTGGCCGGCCATCCTCGACCAGTTCTCGGTGAAGCCGAACGCGAACGAGAAGGAAGCGACGTCCATCCAGCGCAACATGGACGCCACCCGCCGCGCCTACGGCCTCACCGACGTCCAGTACCAGCCCTACACCGGCAAGTCGGACGCCACCCCGGACCAGATCAAGAACGACAACGGGACGATGTCGAACATCCGGCTGCTCGACCCGAACATCCTCTCCGACACCTTCACCCAGCGCGTCGGCCGCGAGAACTTCTACGGCTTCCCGGCCAAGCTGGACATCGACCGCTACACCGTCGGCGGCGTGACGCAGGACTACATCGTCGCCGCCAAGGAGATCAAGACCGAGGGCCTCACCGGCAACCAGACCAGCTGGATCAACAAGCACCTCGTCTACACCCACGGCAACGGCTTCGTCGTCGCGCCGGCCAACACGATCGACCGCGCGGTCAAGGACGCCAACTCCGACGGCGGCTACCCGATCGCGACGACCAGCGACACGCAGAACCCGGCCGGCGCCGGCTCACCCGGCTCCGGCCAGCCCGGCATCGAGGTCAAGGAACCCCGCATCTACTACGGCGAGCTGTCCGCCGCGGAATCCGACTACGCCATCGTCGGCGGCACCACCGGCAACGCGCCCGGCGAGTACGACACCGCCACCGACCGCTACAAGTACACGGGCACCGGCGGCGTCTCGATCGACAACTGGTTCAACCGCCTCGCCTTCGCCGCCGAATACGGCGAACGCAACATCCTGTTCTCCGACGCCATCGGCGACAACTCCAAGATCATGTACAACCGCGACCCGCGCGACCGCGTCAGCAAGGTCGCGCCGTGGCTGACCCTCGACGGCGACCCGTACCCGGCGGTCGTCGACGGCAAGATCCAGTGGATCATCGACGGCTACACCACGCTCAACAACTTCCCGTACGCCCAGCAGACCCAGCTCGGCGCGGCCACGAACGACTCCCTCAACGGCGTCGCCCGCCAGGCCAACAGCTCCATCAACTACATCCGCAACTCGGTCAAGGCCACCGTCGACGCCTTCAACGGCACCGTGACGCTGTACTCGATCGACGACAAGGAACCGGTCCTCAACGCCTGGGAGAAGGTCTTCCCCGGGCTCGTGAAGCCCAGCTCCGAGATCTCCCCGGACCTGCGGGCCCACTTCCGCTACCCCGAGGACCTGTTCAAGATCCAGCGTGAACTGCTGTCGCGCTACCACGTCAGCAACCCGCAGGAGTTCTACTCGCAGCAGGCCTTCTGGAGCGTCCCGCAAGACCCGACCGCCGAAGGCGGCTCCAACCCGGCCGCGGCCGGCGCGGCCAACCAACCCGGCTACTACGTCCTCGCCGACACCCCGGGCCAGACCAAGCCGACGTTCCAGCTGACCAGCTCGCTGACCGGTCTCCAACGCCAATACCTCGCGTCCTGGATGTCGGTCTCCTCCGACCCGGCCGACTACGGCAAGATCCGCGTCCTCCAGCTACCCAGCGCGGCCACCGGAGCCACCCAGGTCGACGGCCCGGTCCAAGTCCAGAACCGGTTCCAGAGCGACTCCCGCGTCGCCCAGGACCGCACCCTCTTCAACAACCCCAACGTCACCCCCATCTACGGCAACCTGATCACGCTCCCGGTCGCCGACGGCTTCCTCTACGTCGAACCCGTCTACATCCGGCAGCGCAACCAGAACAGCTACCCGCAGCTGGCCCGCGTCCTCGTCTCCTACGGACCCAAGGTCGGCTACGGCGCCACCCTCCAGGAAGCCCTCGACCAGGTCTTCGGCGCCGGCACCGGCGAAGCCACCACCACGCCACCCCAAGCCGGCCAGCCCACGACCAACCCACCCACCTCCACCAACCCGACCACCACCCCGCCCGCCAACAACGGCAGCGGCAACGCGGCCCTCGACCGCGCGGTCGCCGACATCCAATCGGCCATCGCCAAACTCAAAGCCGCCCAGCAATCCGGCAACTTCACCGACCAAGGCGCCGCGCTCGCCGCCCTCGACGCAGCCGCCCGCGCGTACGAAGCAGCCAAGACGGCAGCCCCCGGGCCGCCCCGCGCGGAAAGCCGGTCACCGCACCACGAGCACCGTGTGCGTCCCACCGGAAACCGTCAGCGGGCCCGCCGCGCGCAGCGGACGCCCGTCCAGCAGCACCAGCCGCCCCGAAGGCACCACCAGCGAACCGGAAGTCCCCCGCGGCGCGGTCACCGTCAGCGAAAACACCGAACCCTGCTGAGACCACGAAGCCGACAACGCGCCCTTCGGCGTCGGCACCGCCCCTCGCGCCCACGAAACCGAACCTGGGTGCGGCGAAACCGTCCAGGTCGCGAAGCCCGGCGACGTCGGCGAGACGCCCAGCAGCTCGTTCGTCAGCGCCGGCACGACGCCGGTCGACCACCCGTGCGCGGCCGACGTGTAGCCCTGCTCGTAGTGCGAGCCGCCCTCGCCGATGCCCTCCCACGCCGTGATGCCCGGGTCGTGCGTGGCCATCCAGCCGTACATCCGCTTGATCTGGTCGATCGCCGACGCCGTCTGCCCGGTCCGGAACCGCGCCTGCAGCTCGGGGAACGACGTGAACGCGTACACGCGCTTCGTGCCGTCGCCGACCAGAGTGTCGTTGTCCATGAACGGGTTCCCGTACGGCAACGCGCCCGCCGCGAGCCGCGCCAGTGCCGAAGTCGCCTGCGCAGGCGAAGCGATCCCTGCCAATACAGCGTGGCTGTTGCCGTCCTGCCCGTGTCGCACCGCGCCCGTCGCCGAGTCGAGGTACGCGCCCGCCGCCGGGTCCCACAGGTACTGGTTCACCGCCGCCGAGACGTCCGAAGCGCGCGAAAGCCACCGCTGCGCGTCGGCCGGGTGCCCCGTCGCGCGCGCCAGACCGGCAGCACCCTGAAGCGCTCGGACGTACAGCGCGTTGTAGTACGTCACTTCGCCCGAGCGCGGCAGGAACGCGTAGTCGCCGTAGCCGCTGGTGCCGTTGAGCCCCTTCGCGAGCAACCCGCGCGAATCGGTGACCGACGGATACCAGCTGTCAAGCGTCTTCACGAGGTGCGAGTAGTACGAGTTCGCGTACGCGGTGTCGCCCGTATAGAGCACGTAGTCCCAGCTGGACGTCACCCACCAGAGCGGATAGTCGAACAGCGGCAGCGTGTAGTTGTTGATCGACGCGGGCGGGATCCAGCCGTCCGCGCGCTGGTGGTCGGCCAGATCGGCGAGGACGTTCCGAGCCGCCGTGCCGTCCTGGTGCGTCAGGTATTGCGTGAGACCGGAGACCGCGACGTCGCCGACGTACGGGTCCCGGTCGCGCTTCGCGCCGTCGTGCAGCACCAGCTTCCCGTCCAGTGACGGCGAGAACGCGCCGCGAGGGTCCACATCGGACTCGCGGAAGGTGTCCATGCCCAGTTCGTTCGTGTAGGACGCCGCGTACCAGTAGCGGTTCAGGTCCTCGTCGGACGACTCGAACCAGCCGCGGTAGGTCGACGGCGTGCCGAGGAACGGCGTGAAGTCGAGCGAGACGCCGCTGATGCGCACCTCACCGGAGGGCTGGGCCAGCGGCGCGTCCGATGCCAGCGCGTCGAGGCTGATCCGCAGGTAGCGGAAGCCGTGCAGGCCGTCCGCGCACACCTGCGTGCCCGAGGCACAGCCCTTGGTGTCCCGCCACACCGTCGGCGTCGCGGGCACGGCGAACTGGTCGGTGCCCGGCCCGCCGGAGAAGTCCGAGCGGGTGAAGTCGGAGCGTTCGCCCAGGTACTGCCGGGTTTCCGAGAACGCCAGCCGGACGCCCGGCCGGTTCGCCGACGCGCCCGCGAACGCGATCTTCGGGTAGCCGGCGACGACCTTGCCGAAGTCGACGACGGCGGTCGGCACCGGCGGGTCGGCGACCACGCCGGGCCACACCTCGGCGACGCGGCTGAACTCACCCGAAGGGGTGTTCTGGTCCTTGGTCACGGTGATCCGGACCTGCGCGGCCGTCACCGGCCGGTCGAAGGTGACCGCGCGCTGCACGGCCGTGTTGCCGCTGACCGTGGCGGCCGTCCGCCACGCGCCGGCGTCCAGTACCTCGACCGTGAAGTCCTGCGGCACGCCGTCCACATTGGACAACACGGTGACCCCGGGCAGCGCGACCGGCGCGCCCGCGGTGATCGTCAGGACGTCGGGGTAGGCGCCGATCGTGTCGTCGTTCCAGAACGTCTCGGTGTTGCCGTCGACGGCGTTGCCGGGGTCGTACGTCCGCGGCTGCCCGTTCCCGCCGTTGTTCGGCGCGTGGAACGACGACGCGGCCGCGGTGGTGCCCGACGGCCAGGCCGGCTTCGGCGGCGGCGCCTGCCGCTTGAACGTCGCCACCCCACGCCCGAGCAGGCCGTTGGGGTTCGTGACGTCTCCGGTGGTGGACAGCACCTGCACCGGGCGGACGTCCCGGCTCGACGGTGCGACGACGTACTTCTGCCAGCCCGGCGCCGCGTCGGCGGGCACGGCGACGACGCCGCTCGCCACCAGCACCGTGACCGGCAGGACTGCTCTGAGCCACTTCATCGAGGCCTCCGCAAGGGCGTTGAATCGTTTCAAACGCTGAGCTGAGGTTCAGGCTGCGGGAGCGGTGCCAACGATGTCAACGAACCGGGCGCATCCTGTCCGGCAGGACAACCCGGGTGGCGGTCTCAGCCGGCGCCGGAGATGAACCCGCGGACCGAGTTCGCGACGAGTTCCACGGCGATGGCCGCGAGCAGCAGGCCGGCCACCTTGGCCAGCAGCGTGATGCCGCTTTCCTTGATCAGCCGGATGACGAGGCCGGAATAGCGCATGCAGAGGTAGATCACGAAGTGCACGGTGACGATCGCCAGCGCCAGGGCGATGTACGCGCCGAGGTGCCCGTCGGCCTGCCGGACGAACACGATGGTCGCGGCGATCGCGCCGGGCCCGGCCAGCAGCGGCGTGCCGAGCGGCACCAGCGCGACGTTGACGTCGTCGGCCGCCGCTTCGGGCTCGTGGCCGTTGCTGGTGAGCAGCTGCAGCGCGATCAGCAGGAGCAGCAGCCCGCCCGCGCCCTGCAGCGCGGGGATGCCGATGCCGAGGTAGGCCAGGATCGCCTGCCCCGCGATCGCGAACAGGCTGATGACCAGCAACGACACCAGGACGGCCTGCCGGGCGGCGCGCGCCCGGGTCGCCATCGGCTTGCGGCCGACGAGGCTGAGGAACACCGGCACGGTGCCGGGTGGGTCCATGATGACGATCAAGGTGATCGTCGCGCTCATGAAGAGCTTCGCGTCGAAGAAGTCGGCGAACGCCATGTCAGCCCTTCACGACCTGGAACCCCGTCGCGCGCGAAGCCAGCTCCTCGAACTGCCCGGGGTCAGTGGTGCACTCACCGAGCTTGATCGTCTTGTTCGTGCCGTGGTAGTCGCTGGATCCGGTGAAGACGAGCCCGAGCTCGGCGGCCAGCTCGCGGACGCGGGCCCGCGTCGCCGCGTCGTGGTTCGGGTGGTCGGCCTCGACGCCGGTGAGCCCGCGCGCGGCCAGCCCGGCGAGGGTGTCCTCGCTGATGGTGGCGCCGCGGCTGAAGGCGAAGGGGTGCGCGACGACCGTGACCCCGCCGGCCGCGGCGATCATGTCGATGGCCTCTTCGACCGGCGTGTCCCGGCGGGCGACGTAGTAGCCGCGGCGGGGGCTGAGGTAGTCGGCGAAGGCCTCGTCCACGGACTTGACCAGCCCGGCCCGGACCAGCGCCTGGGCCAGGTGGGGGCGGCCGGGCGGGGAGTCCTCGGGCAGCAGGCCGAAGATCTCGTCGATGTCGATCGGGAGGCCGTCGGCGGCCATCCGCTCGGCCATCCGGCGCAGCCGCGTGCGGCGCTCGAGCCGCAGCCGGGTCTGCTCGGTGACGACCGGCTCCGACGTCGGGTCGAAGAGGTAGGCCAGCAGGTGGACGCTGATCTGGCGGCCCGTCTCGGGGTCGATCGACACCGTGGAGAGCTCGGCGCCGGGGACCAGCGTGAGGCCGGGTGACACCGCTTCGGAGGCGGGCGCCCAGCCCGCGGTGGTGTCGTGGTCGGTGATCGCGACGACGTCAAGCCCGGCTTTCGCGGCCGCGGCGACGAGCCCGGCCGGCGTGTCGGTGCCGTCGGAAGCGGTGGAGTGGGCGTGCAGGTCGATGCGCATCGTGTCCATTGTCGACGATGCGCTGCGTCACACGCTCGCCGGGACTCCTAGCCGACCGGCTTCTTGCCCCGCGCGGCCCGCTGGGCCTTGATCATGGAGAAGCGTTCGGCCTGCTTCTGCTTGTCGCCGAAGACGAGCTCCGAGATCGTGTCGTAGAACTCTTCGGGGCGCGGCAGGAAGTCGATCTTGTTCAGCGCCTGGATCTGACCGGCGGACTCGACCACCATCGTGCCGTAGCCCATCATGCGGCCGGTGGCGGTGCGGACGTAGCTGAGGTCGGTGACCTTGCTGATCGGCATCATCAGCACCTTGGTGGTGAACACCCCGGTGGTCATGACGAACCGCTTGTCGGTGACCACCAGGCGCTCGACCCACCACTCCATCACCACGTAGGCGAACCGCAGGACGACGAGCAGCGCGACGTACCAGAGGATGTTCTGGCCGATGTACAGCGCCGGCGGCAGCAGGTAGGACACCAGCACGCAGACGGCCAGCAGCGCAGCCGCCTCGAAGGTGTCCCACAGGAGCACCGCCCAGTGGCGGCGGATCCGGATGACCCGCCGCTCGGTGTCGAGGAGGTACTCGTCGGGGTCGCGTGGCGCGAACATGGTTCGAGGGTAACCCCGCGATCAGCCCTTGAACACGTTGCTGACGAAGGTGATCACCGATTCGGCCGAGCTGCGCAGGAAGTCGATGATGTTGCCGACGAGGCCGGCGGCCTGCCCAGGCTGGGCGATGACGAAGAACAGCACCAACGCGATACCGGCGAGGCCCGCAATCTTCTTCACGTTCACCGCGATCAAATCCCGTCTCTTACGGTGACACCGGACAACAGCAGTTTTTACGTTGTACCGCACCGAACAGGCGCAGGGGAGGAAAGTCCCGCGCTTGGGTCAGCACGCGGTCCGAAGTGTACCGTATGGCTACTCTCCGTGTACAGGACAGCCGTTTTCACCTCGGCTGCGTCTACCCTTCGGGACATGGAGGGCGTCACCAGCACCACGATCCGCTGCGTCGGCGGGATCGTGTTCGACCCGTACGGCCGTTTGCTGCTCATCCGGCGCGTAAATGACCCCGGTTCGGGGCAATGGTCGCTGCCGGGCGGCCGAGTCGAACCGGGCGAAACGGACAAAGAGGCCGTGGTCCGGGAGCTTTCCGAGGAGACCGGGCTGGACGTGATTCCGGGCACACTGGTCGGTTCCGTGCGGCGGGGACCGTACGAGATTTTCGACTACGCCTGCGAGGTCGAGGGCGGAAAACTCACGGCCGGTGATGACGCGTCGGAGGTGCGTTGGTCCGATGCGGCAGACCTTGCCGGGCTGGAGGCGGCCGGGGACCTGGTGGACCTCCTTTACGTGACGCTGCGTGAGTGGAACGCCCTACCGCGGGCCTGACTACAGCGGCAACCAGGTCATCCGCTGCCCGTGCGGCACGGTCCGCGCCAAGGCGTGCGCCTCGGCCTTCCCGTCCTCCCACCGCACCACGCCCAGCGTTGCGAGCCCGTCCGACCCGGCCAGATCGGACCGCCCCGGCAGCACCAGCTCCAGCCCGGCGCCGTAGAACTCCTCCGACACCCACCAGACCGGCCGCGAAGAAGCCAGCTCGGCCAGCGCCTCGACGAACGCGGCCCGTTTCTCCGCCGGGAAGTACGCCAGCGCGTGGCTCGTGACCACCACCAGCGGCCCCTCCAGCGACGAAGCCGCCGAGGCCAGGTCGTCGACGCCGTCGCCGGGGATCAACCGCGGCCGGTGGCGCGCCTGCTCGGCCGCCGCCGTGCGCAGGAGCCGGATGCGGTCGGGCTGGTCCGCCCAGACGCACGCCTCCAGCCAGGCCAGCTCGTCCTCGTCCGACAGGTCCACCGGCGCCCGGTCGAGGCCCGCGCGGTCGAGCAGCGCCAGCTTCTTCGGCAGCTTCGGCACCGTCGCGCCCGGGGCCAGGTCCAGCGCGCAGTGCAGCCCGACCGCCGCCTTCGCCGGACCCGCCGTCAGCTGGTCGCCGCCGTCGCACTGGTAGCGGTAGCCGAAGCGGTCCAGCCCGAGCAGCAGCCCCGCGCTGCAGCCGACCTCCAGGAGCGAGACCTTCCCGCCCGCCTCGCGGGCCGCCCGCGCCACGCCCGGGTACAGCAACGCCGCCCGGCGGACCTCGTTCGTCTGCGTATACCGCGCAGCGACCAACGCGCGCGCCTTGTCGGCGCGCTCCAGGAGGAACGACCGGAACAGCGGCCACGTGTCGGAGTCGACGCCGTCGAACCCGCCCAGCGACGGGTAGTACCGCGAGAGCGGGTGGATCGGGTCGGCCTGCACCAGCCGGTGCGCGACCGCCATCAGCAGCGTCCCGCGCACCTCGCCGTCGCGAGCTCCCGACAGCAGGCCCGCCACGTCGTCGTCCGCCGCCGCCTGCAGCGCCAGGTGCTCGTACAGCGGCGAGACCCCGCGGGCCTCGACTTCCGCGAACGTGCGGAGTATCCCCTTGATCCCGTCCAGGTCCATCAAAGCCTCATTCGTGCGGCACCGGCCGGCCCGGCTGCTCCCCGCCCCGAGTCTCCCCGTACGACCGCTTCGGCACCATCACCTTCCGCCGGAAAGTGCACACGATCAGGCCGTCCTGCTTGTAACCGCGCGTCTCGACGTACACCACGCCGCGGTCGTCCTTGGACTTCGACGGCGTCTTGTCGAGCACCTCGGTCTCGCCGTAGATCGTGTCGCCGTGGAAGGTCGGCTTCACGTGCTTGAGCGATTCGACCTCGAGGTTCGCGATCGCCTTGCCGGAGACGTCCGGCACCGACATCCCGAGCAGCAGCGAGTAGACGTAGTTCCCGACCACGACGTTCTTGCCGAAGTCGGTGGTCTCCCCGGCGTAGTGCGCGTCCAGGTGCAGCGGGTGGTGGTTCATGGTGATCAGGCAGAACAGGTGGTCGTCGTATTCGGTGACCGTTTTGCCCGGCCAGTGCTTGTAGACCGCACCGACCTCGAACTCCTCGTAGTACCGGCCGAACTGCACTCGTCATCTCCTTGCCCGCGTAACACCGCGTGAGGCTGGTACGACACGCATCCGTAGTGAGGAGTACCCTCAACCATCGGTGTTCGCGCGTCAACGCGAGCCCCACCACTCTGGACCCGGCCCGAAGGAGGTGAGGAACTCGATGAGTAGTGGCGATAGTCCGCTCCCTAGTAGTCCCAGCGTTCCCACCTCACCGGCCGGCCGGCTCATCTCCTGGTAGGCCTTCTCACCCCGGGAACGCTGGTGTGTCGCCGGGCGGACGTCTTTTCCGCCCCTGGTCCGTCGTCTCGCACGACCACGCACGACACCAGGAGATCCCATGCCTGCCATCCCCTCCCTCGGCGGCCTGCGCGGCCGCGGCAACAAGGGCACCGTTCCCGTGCGCCCGGTCCCGGTGCCGCTGTCCGCGTACGTCGTCGACTGCGCGGTGTACGTCGGCGGTGAGCGCCTGCCCGGCCGCTGGACCCACTCCGAGGCGATCAAGGAGGTCCGGAAGCGGCACGAGGGGTTCGTCTGGATCGGCCTGCACGAGCCGGACGCCCAGCAGATCCAGGGCGTCGCGGACACGTTCGGGCTGCACGAGCTGGCGGTCGAGGACGCGCTCGAAGCGCACCAGCGGCCGAAGCTGGAGCGCTACGACGACACGCTGTTCCTGGTGGTCAAGACCGTCCGGTACGTCGAACACGAGTCCCCCACCACGGCGAACGAGATCGTCGAAACCGGTGAGCTGATGGTGTTCCTCGGCCGCGACTTCGTGATCACGGTCCGGCACGGGAACCACTCGGGACTGGCGCGGCTGCGGCGCGAGCTGGACGAGGACCCGGAGCGGCTGAAGCTGGGCCCGTCCGCGGTCGTGCACGCGATCGCCGACCACGTCGTCGACCACTACCTCGACGTCACCGGCCGGATCGAGACCGACATCGACGTCATGGAGGCGCAGGTCTTCGCGCCCCGCTCGCAGGTCAGCGCCGAGCAGATCTACCTGATGAAGCGGGAGGTCCTCGAGCTGCGCCGCGCGGTGATGCCGCTGGCCACGCCGATCCAGCGGCTGGCCGAGGGCTACACGCGGCTGGTGCCCGACGACGTCCGCTCGTACTTCCGCGACGTCGCCGACCACCTCACCACCGTGTCCGAGCGGGTCGCGGCGTTCGACGAACTGCTGTCCACCCTGGTCGACGCGACCGTCGCGAAGATTTCCCTGCAGCAGAACACCGATATGCGCAAGATCACGTCGTGGGCGGCGATCATCACCGTGCCGACGATGATCGCGGGCATCTACGGGATGAACTTCGACTACCTGCCCGAACTGCACTGGAAGTTCGGGTACCCGCTGGTGATCAGCGTGATCCTGGCGATCTGCCTGTTGCTGTACCGAATATTCCGGAAGAACGGCTGGCTCTGAGTCCCTTCCCCACCGGATTTCCTTCGGAGAACTGTCATGTCCAGGTTGCTGTCCAACTTGAAGTTCTGGGCGCTCGCGCTCAGCGTGCTGTGGATCGTCGTCATCACTTTCGTCATCGTCGCCGATCCGGGGTTCGCGCACGGAATGAAATAGCGCCGGGGCGTCGTACCCTGGGCGCATGCCGAAAGCGCTGGTCGTCTCCGACGAGGTCGACGAGCGGTTGTGGACCGACGCGGTCCGCAGCCACTCCGTCGACCTGGTCATCGGCGCCGGGGACCTGCCGTACGACTACCTGGCGTTCCTGGCGAGCGCGCTCGACGTGCCGTGCGTGTTCGTGCCCGGCAACCACGACCCCGACCTGAGCGGCTACACGCGCTACGGCGGGCTGTCCATGAAGGACGGATTCCCCACGGTCTGGCCCGGCCCGGCGGGCGGCATCAACGCCGACGGGCGCCTCGTCGACGTCGCCGGCCTGCGGTTCGCCGGGCTCGGCGGCTCGATCCGCTACAACGAAGGCCCGAACCAGTGGACGCAGCGCCAGCAGGCGCGGCGGGCCCGCGGGCTGGTCCGGCGCGCCCGCTTCCGGCGGTGGCGCGACGGGCGCGACGTCGACGTCCTGCTGACGCATTCGCCGCCGCTGAACCTGGGCGATCGGGCCGACCCGCCGCACCGCGGGTTCGCGTGCCTGCACCGCACGATCGAAGCGCTGCGCCCGAAGTGGCTGCTGCACGGGCACATCCACCCCCACGGCGAGCCGGTGCCGGACCGGGTGGTCGGCACGACGCGGATCCGCAACGTGGTGGGCCACCGGATCATGGAGTTCTGATGAAAGAGACGGGATTCCCCCGCGCGGACGCGGAGAACGACTTCCTCCGCGCCCGCCGCGGCCAGGTGCTCTCGCGGCTTTCGACGTGGCTGCGCCGGGAGCCCGACGACGTCAACATCATGCTGCCGTTCCACGAGGTGGTGGAGGCGCTCGGCTACCTCGGCGAGCACCGGATCGGGCTGCGGGTGATCAAGCTGGAGTCGATCGTGGGCACGGTCGACCGCAGCCGCGACTTCGACCGCCGCTTCCGCCCGACGTCGGCCCGCGTCCGCGAGCGCTGGGAACGCCTGGCCCTGGCCGCCCGCCGCGGCGAGGAGATCCCGCCGATCGAGGTCTACCGGGTGGGTGAGCTGCACTTCATCATCGACGGCCACCACCGCGTCTCGGTGGCGATCGCCCAGGGACTGTCCACAATAGAGGCTTCGGTGACGGTCGTCCGGACCAAACTGGACCCGGGCGGCATCCGCCACCGCGGCGACCTGATCGTCAAGGACTACCGGCGGCTGTTCCTGGAGCGAGTCCCCCTGACGGGCCACGCGCGGGCGTCGGTGATCGTGTCGGACCCGTGGGACTACGCGCGGCTGGGCGAACACGTGGAGGCGTGGGGTTTCCGGTTGATGCAGGACGAAGGCAAGTTCTGCGACCGGGCGAGCGTGGCGCAGCGCTGGTTCGAGGAGGAGTTCGTCCCGGTGGTGGGGATGCTGCGGCAGGCGGGGCTGATCGGCGACCGCACGGACGCCGAGGCGTACATGTGGGTGGCGGCGGAGCGGTACCGGCTGATCCGGACCCACCGCTGGGACGACGACGTCATCGAGCGGCTGCGGTCACGGCACCACTAGGTGGTAGACCACCAGGGTCTGTTCGGGCCGCTCGGCGACGTGGAACGCGGCGTGCGGCACGGTGATCTCGCCCAGCCGCGGGTGCCGCAGGCGCTTGTGGCCCGCGTGGCTGAACTGGACTTCGTACCGCGGCCACCACGCGCGGACCTCGGGGCTGGCCTCGGTCAGCTCGGCCACCAGCCGGGTCACCCGCGGGTGGTCCGGGTACCTCCCCGCGATCGCCCGCAGCCGGGCCAGGACCGCGCGGGCCTCCTGCTCCCAGTCGACCAGCACCTCGCGCGCGGCCGGCTCGGTGAACAGCCAGCGCACGATGTTCCCACCCCGTCCGATGCCGCGGAGCAGCTCCTCGGCGGCGGCGTTGAGCGCGAGGACGTCGTAGCAGATTCCGGTGACGTACGCGGGATTCGCGCCCAGCAGCGCCGGGACGCCCGCGACCTCGGGCGCGGCTTCCTCGCTCTCCACCGGCTTCGGGCCGCCGCCGGCGAGGCGGTGCAGGTGCTCCTGCTCAGCGCCGGTCAGCCGCAGCGCCCGAGCCAGCGCGTCGAGCACCTGGCCGGACGGACGCACGTCACGGCCCTGCTCGAGGTAGGTCAGCCAGGTGGCGCTGATGCCGGCCAGCAGGGCCAGCTCTTCGCGGCGCAATCCCGGCGTCCGGCGGCGCCCGGTGGCGGGCAGGCCCGCGTCGGCCGGGGTCAGCCGCTCGCGGCGGCTGCGGAGGAACGCGCCCAGTTCGGTGCTCACCCTGGGACCTCCAGTACCAGAATAACGCGATTCTGGATACCAGCTTAACGGGCCGCCAGGCTGGTGCCATGCAAGCTTGGATCGCGACCGGACAAGACGTCTGTCTCGAAGAAGTACCGGAGCCTGCGCTGAAAGGCGGCGGCGTGCTCGTGGAGGTGCTCGCCGCGCACGTCCCGGCGTACACGAGAGCCGTGGTGCAGGGGAACCGCGGTGGCCTGCCGGTGCCCCTGGTGCTGGGGCCGTCCTGCGTCGGGCGGGTGCTCGACGTCGCGCCGGACGTGTTCCACGTCGCGCCCGGGGACCTCGTGCTGGACACCGCCCTGCTCGACGCGGGCGACGGCGACGAGGTCCTGGTGGGCTGGGTCGGCCTGGGCGGCTCCGGCGCGGGCAGCGCGCGGACGGACCGCATGCGCACGGTGTGGCGCGACGGCGTCTTCGCGGAGAAAGCCCTGTGCGCCAAGGAAACCCTGGTCAAGCTGCCCGGGGCGGAGAGCTACCCGGACCCGGCCCGCCTGGCGTTCCTGCCGTGGCTCTGCATCGCCGCGTCCGGCCTGCACGCGGCGGGCCCGCTCGCCGGCCGCGACGTCGCGGTGGTCGGGGCGACCGGTCAGCTGGGCGGCGCGGCGGTGCTGACGGCGCTGGCGGAAGGCGCGGCGACGGTGACCGCGGTGGGCCGCAACGAGGCCGCCCTCGACCGGCTGGCCGAGCTCGATCCTCGCGTGCGCACCCACCGGCTGACCGGCGACCGGGCGGCGGACGCGGCGGGCATCGCCCCGGCGGACGTCGCCGTCGACACGCTCGGGGCCACGCCGTCGGCCGACGCGACGATGGCCGCTTACGACAGCCTGCGGGTGCGCGGCACCCTGGTGCTCGTCGGCGGCGTGCGCCAGGACCTCCCCCTCCCGTACGGCGACCTGATGCACCGGCGCCTCACCGTGCGCGGCTCGTGGATGAGCGATCCGGAGACGGTGACCACGGTGTGGCACCTGGTCCGCTCCGGGCTGCTGGACCTCTCGGCGGTCGAGCTCGTGACGACCGGCCTGGCCGACCCGGCGGCCGCCCTCGGCGTCGCCGAACGCACCACCGGCCTCGGCTTCGTCGCGCTGGTCCCCTGAACTAGAGGTCCAGGCCCGGCGTCAGCGTCAGCTGCCGCACCTGGTCGAGGGTCAGCGTCGGCTCCGGCCGCTGCTTAGGCAACCGGACGCCCGTCCGCGGCAGCACGCCGCTGTTGTCCGACCAGAACTGCACGTGCGCGTTCGGCGCGGCCAGGCCGACCCGGTTGGTCACGACGTCACCCGAGCGCAGGGTCGACAGCCACAGCAGGCCCCGCGGGGTGGTTTCCGTGCGGCAGCCGATCTGGTCCGGGTCACCGCACTTCGGGCCGCCCCCGCCGCCGGGCAGGATGAGGACGTACACCGAGCCGGTGCCCCGGGCGTCGGTCACCCGGACGCCCAGGTGGAACAGCGCCTCGCCGGGGGCGTCGCCGGCCGGGTCGGCGATCAGGTGGAACGGGTCCGCCGGCGGGGTCTCGCCGGGGATCGTCAGCCGCGAGATCTGCGCCTCCGGCGGCAGCATCGCGCGCACCGCCCGCCCCACCAGGCAGCTCAGCCGCTCGACCAGCGCCGCCCGCGTGTCCGTGGCGCCCGGGCACGGCGGGCTCGCGACCTCGGCCCGGTGGGGCAGCACGACCACCGCCAGCGCGAGGGCCAGCACGACGACGCACACCGCCGCCGCGCCGGTGACCAGGTGCTGCCGGCGCGCCCGGCGGGCCGCCGCCAGCACCGCCTCGCCGGACAAACCGATCGGGGGCTCGCCTTCCGTCACGTACGCCTTCAACACGGTCCGGACGTCTTCCATCACGACTCCTCCGTCGCCGGCGCCGGCAGGGCCGTGCGCAACGCCTCGACCCCGCGGGCCGTCTGGGACTTGACCGTTCCCTCCGCGACGCCCAGGAGCGTCGCCACCTCGCTCACCGGGAGGTCCTCGAGGAACCGCAGCACCACCATCGCGCGCTGCCGGGGCGTCAGCTCCGCCAGCGCGCGTTCGACGTCCAGGCGCAACGACGGGTCCCGGCCCGGTGGCGACGCGCGCTCCGGCACCGACGACGTCACGTACTCGCGCCCGGATCCCCGGCGTCCGGCCAGGAACAGGTTCACCAGGATGCGGCGCGCGTAGGCGTCGACGGTGGCCGGGCGGACCCGCCGCCAGCGCCGGTACAGCTGGACGAACATCGCCTGGACCAGGTCCTCGGCCGCGTGCCAGTCCCCGCTGAGCGCGAACGCCACCCGGCGGAACCGCTGGACCCGCGCGGCGAAGTACTCGCTGAATTCGACGTCTCCGGACACGTCCTCATTAGGGCGCGCGGGCCCCGGGAGGTTCAAGTGTCCCCCGTGCGAGCTACGCGCGGGTGTCCGCTCGCTGGTGACGATTCCCGCCCGCCGGATCCCTAGCGTTCGCCGTGGAGCCGCGGGACCACCCCGCGGACGGGACGAAGGGGTTGTCATGAGGGTCGTCTGGCAGCTGCTGACCGTGGCCGCGATCGCGTTCATCGGACAGCAAGCGATCGCCGTGGCCGACGGGAATCCGTGGCTCACGCTGATCTTCGGCGGGCTGACCGCCGTGCTCGCGGTGCTCGGCTACCGGTGGGTGGTGCGGAAGACCGAACACCGCCCGGTCACCGAGCTGGCCGGGCCGGGCGCCGGGCTCGCGCTCGGCCGGGGGACGCTGATCGGGGTCGCGCTCTTCGCGGCCGTCATCGCCAACATCGCCCTCCTCGGCGACTACGAAATCCGGGGCTGGGGCACGGTTGCGGGCGCCGCCGGGCTCGTCGGCTTCATGGCCGCCGCCGCGGTGACGGAGGAACTGCTGTTCCGCGGCATCCTCTTCCGGTTCGTCGAAAAGTGGACCGGCACCTGGATCGCCCTGGTGGCCACCGGGGTGCTGTTCGGCCTCTCGCACCTGTTCAACGAGCACGCGAGCCTGTGGGGCGCGATCGCCATCGCCATCGAAGCCGGCGGTCTGCTGACCGGCGCGTACATCGCGACCCGCAAGCTCTGGCTGCCGATCGGCCTGCACTTCGGCTGGAACTTCGCCGCGGCGGGGATCTTCGGCACGGAGGTCTCCGGCAACGGCACCCCGCAGGGCCTGCTCGACGCCGTGACGTCGGGGCCGTCGGCCATCACCGGTGGCGACTTCGGTCCCGAAGGCTCCCTCTACTCGGTGCTGTTCTGCGTCCTCGCGACGTGCGCGTTCCTGTGGCTGGCCCACCGGCGCGGCCACCTGGTGCCGCGCCGCCGCGCCGAGCGGGTCGACGACGTCACTACACTTTCCCGGTGATCGATCACCGGGCGGTGCGCGCGCGGTGGCGCCGGCTCGACGTCGTGGTCCGCGACCTCCCGCTCGGGCTGCTGTTCCTGGCGGCCTCGTTCCTGCCGGTGGTCCAGAACCACGGGACGCAGCTGGGCGGCGTGCCGGCTCGGCCCTTCGACGCGCTGGCCGTCGTCGTGGTCGCCCTCGAGAGCCTCCCGCTCGCCGTGCGGCGGCGGTGGCCGGCCGCGTGCCTGACGCTGGTGGCGCTCGGCTTCGCCGTCGACCAGTTCCGCGGCTACCACTCGGTCGCCGGGACCGCGCTGGGGGTCGCGCTGGTCAGCGCGGGCGCGCATCTGGAACGGCGCCGGCGCACCACCGCACTCGTGTTCTCGGCGGCGTACGTGGTGCTGGCGATCGTGCTCTCCCCGTTCGGCTCGGAGCCGGTGTCGGAGTTCGTGACGTTCTTCCTGCTGCTGGTGTTCGCGTGGGGCATCGGGGCCTGGCTGCGCACCACCCGCGCCGCGGAGGCCGGGCACCGGCGCCGCGTCGCCGAGGCCACCCGGGCCGCCGAGCGCGCCACCATCGCCCGCGAGCTCCACGACGTCGTCACCCACCACGTGACGGCGATGGTCGTGCAGGCGGAGGCGGCCCGCTACCTCACCGCCGCGCCCGATCGGCTGGATCGGACGCTGACCGCGATCACCGACACCGGCCGGCGGGCCATCACCGACCTGCGGCACCTGCTCGACCTGCTCAACCCCGAGCACGAGACGCCGTCGCCGGGCGGGCTGCACGCCCTGGTGGAGCAGGCCCGCCAGGCCGGGCAGCCGGTGGAGTTCACCGAGGAGGGCACGCCCGCGGAGTCGGCGGGCAGCGCCGATCTGGTGGCCTACCGGGTCGTGCAGGAGGCCCTGACGAACGCCCTCAAGCACGCGCACGGCAGCCGCACCGAGGTCGAGGTGCACCACGGCGACCGGGACATCGCCGTGGCGGTCCGCACGGCCGGGTCCGGGAGCGTGTCCCCCGGCGGCAGCGGCCGCGGGCTGGCCGGGCTCCGGGAGCGCGTCGGCCTGCTGGGCGGCGACTTCAGCGCGGACCGCGACGGCGCCGGGTTCACCGTGTCCGCCCGGATCCCGACGTGAGCGCGCCGATCCGGGTCCTCGTCTGCGACGACCAGATGCTGATCCGCACCGGCCTGGTGACGATCATCGGCGCCCAGCCGGACTTCGAGGTGGTGGGCGAGTGCGGCGACGGGCGGGCCGCGGTCGACCTCGCGCGGCGGCTGCGGCCGGACGTCGTCGTGATGGACGTGCGGATGCCGGTGCTCGACGGCATCGAGGCCACCAAGCTGCTGGCCGGGGCCGGGGTGCCGCACCCGGTCAAGGTGCTGGTGCTGACGACGTTCAACCTCGACGAGTACGTCTACGAAGCCCTGCGCGCGGGCGCGAGCGGCTTCCTGCTCAAGGACGCGCCACCGGACCGGCTGCTGCACGGCATCCGGACGGTGGCCACCGGCGCGGCCCTCCTGGACCCGGACGTGACGCGCCGGCTGGTCGGCCGCTACGGCGCCCGGATCCGGCCCGCGCCGGACGCCGCCCCGGACGCGCCGCTGACCCCGCGTGAGCTGGAAGTGCTGCGCCTGCTCGCGGACGGCCTGTCCAACAGCGAGATCGCGGAACGGCTGTTCATCAGCCAGGAGACGGTGAAGACGTTCGTGTCGCGCATCCTGACGAAGCTGGACCTGCGCGACCGCGTCCAGGCGGTCGTCTACGCCTACCGGCACGGGCTGGTGACGTGACCGGGAACCCGGTCACGTCACCAGGAACCCCTACATGTGCACGGCGCCCGGCGCCGCTTCGCCCTTCGGGACGCCCGGGCGCAGCAGCAGGCCGCTGAGCACCGCACCGGCCACGTAGATCACCGCGGCCCAGGTGAACGCCGTCGTGTAGCTCTCGATGGCCGCCTCGGCCGCCAGCTGCGGCGTCGGGGTCTTGCCCGCGACGTAGGCCACCGCCGCGTTGCCGGCCAGCGTCGACAGCAGCGCCGTGCCGATCGAACCGCCGACCTGCTGCATCGTGTTCACCGCCGCCGACGCGACACCCGCGTCGTGCGCCTCGACGCCGAAGGTGGCGACGCTCATCGCCGGCGCCATCGCCAGCCCGATGCCGAAGCCCATCACCAGGAGCGGGCCGAGGACACCGGAGACGTACGTGCTGCCGAGGTCGATGCCGCTCAGCCAGAACAGGCCCGCGGCGGCGATCGCCATGCCGGTCGGCACCAGCGGCCGGGGACCGAACCGCGGCAGCAGCACGGCCGTCGCCGTCGTCGCCGACAGCATCAGCGTCGCCACCATCGGCAGGAACCCGACGCCGCTCTGGATCGGCGTGAACCGCAGGTTCTGCTGCACGTAGAAGGTCAGGAACAGGAAGATCGCGAACATCCCGATGGCGAGCAGGAACATCGCCAGGTAGGAGCCGCCGCGGTCCCGGTCGAGCAGCACGCGCAGCGGCAGCAGCGGGTGTTCGACGCGCTGCTGCAGCCACACGAACACGCCCAGCAGCACCACGCCGGCGGCCAGGAAGCCCCAGACCGACGCCGACGACCACTTGTCCGACTCGGCGTTCGCGAAGCCGTAGACCAGCGCGAACAGCCCGGCCGACGCGGTGATCGTGCCCGGCAGGTCGAGCTTCGGCCGCGGGCCTTCGTCCTTCTGGTTGCGCAGCAGGACCGAGCTGCCGGCGAACGCGATGACCGCGAAGATGATGTTGACGAACATGCACCAGCGCCAGTCGAGGTACTCGGTGAGCACGCCGCCGAGCAGCAGCCCGACCGCCGCGCCGCCACCACCGATGGCCCCGAAGACGCCGAACGCGCGACCGCGCTCCTTCGGGTCGGTGAACGTGGTGGTGAGCAGCGAAAGCGTGGCGGGCGCGAGCAGCGCGCCGAACACACCCTGTGCCGCCCGGGCGACCAGCAGCATCTCGATGTTGGTCGCCGCACCCCCGAGCGCGGACACCGCGGCGAAGCCGGCCAGGCCGACGAGGAGGGCGTTCTTGCGGCCGAAGAGGTCCGCGAGCCGCCCGCCGAGCAGCAGCAGGCTGCCGAACGCGAGCGCGTAGGCCGTGACGACCCACTGCCGGGCGTCGTTGGAGAAGCCCAGGTCGAGCTGGGCCGACGGCAGCGCGATGTTCACGACGGTCGCGTCCAGCACGACCATCAGCTGCGCGATGCCGATCATCACCAGGATCAGCCACCGTCTGGCGTGGTGGGGATTTTCGTCGGCGCGCGTGTCCCCCGACGGCGCGACGGCGAGCGTGGACTCGGACATGAAAGATCCTCACAGAACGTGATCGGAAGACTATGTGGAGTAGGTATCTCCCCTTACTCGCCCCAAGGTACACAAGAAGCGGAGAAGGCGCCTCTACTTGAGGGGTTAGACTGGAGGACATGGCACGGGACGCTGGTCCCGCCGCACCGGCGCGGCCGCTGCGGCGTGACGCTGAACTCAACCGCCGTCGCATCCTGGCGTCGGCCCGCGAGGTGTTCGGCCGGCGCGGGCTCGAGGCCACGCTGGACGACATCGCGCACCACGCCGGCCTCGGCGTCGGCACGGTCTACCGCCGCTTCCCCAGCAAAGAACACCTGGTCGAGGCCATGTTCGCCGAGCGGATGGAGGAGATCGGCGACCTCGCCGTGGAGTCACTGGAGGCCGAGGACGCGTGGCAGGCGTTCGTCGACTTCACGTGGAAGGCGGCCGAGCTGCACTCCGCCGACCGGGGGTTGCGCGAGATCATGCTGTCCAACAGGTTCGGCCACGAGCACGTCGCCGAAGAGAAGGCGCGCATGGTGCCGTTGATCACAAAGCTCATCGAGCGGGCGCAAGCGGCCGGAGGCCTGCGCCCAGACTTCGCGCCCTCGGACATGGCGATGGTGCACATGATGGTGGGTTCGGTGGTCGAGTTCACGTGCGCGGTGGACCCGGACCTTTGGCGACGTTCCCTCGCCATGCTCCTCGACGGGCTCCGCGCCGAGCCGGGCAAGCCATCGGAGCTGCCCCACCCGCCGCTCAGCGAGCGCGAGGTCGACGAAGCGATGTCCTGCTGGCGCCCCTGACGACGACGCGCCGGTGATCCCCACGGATCACCGGCGCGGTCTTCACTTCCCCGCCGAGCGGGTTCACTCGGACGGGATGACCGCCCAGAGGATCAGATAAGCCACGAACTGCGGCCCCGGCAGCAAACAAGACAACACGGCCAGCAGCCGGACGGTCCCGGGCTTCATCCCGTACCGCTGGGCCAGTCCGGCACACACGCCGCCGATCATGCGGCCGTGGCGCGGGCGGGACAGCCGTCGTGTGACCGGTGCGCTCATCGTCTTTCCCTTTCCTCGAAGTTCCGATACCTCCACTTCACCACCGGAGTACCCGCTTCCGCATCGCTCGCGGGATGGATCGCTCCCTTAGGGGACGGCAAATCCGAAAATCGTTCAGATGGCCGGGGAAACCCCGTCGCGTGCACCGAAAGCCGCCTGAACTGCCCGTTCGCACCGACCGCGTCGAAAAGATTGAGAGATGTCCCCGTCAGGGCTGGTTTTTCCGCGCGATGTGGTGATACTTGCACCCCGTGTACCCGCGTCCGAAAAGCTTGGCCGTCGCGATGTTCTGCGCCCTCCTCACCGCGGGCTGCGCCAGCACCCAGGCCGCGCCCGAGCCGGATTCCGGGCCCACCCCGCTGACCGCCTCCGCCGCGCTCGGCGACTTCGGCAGCATCGACTTCTGCAGCCTGCTGACCGTGCCCGGGGTGACCGAAGCCGTCCCGACGTTCGACAGCTGCCGCGCCCAGGCCGGTCCGCGCACGATCCTCGTCGGGCCGCTCGCCTTCGACTCCGACCCGAACATCAAGCCCTACGAGGGCTACCCCGGCTCGGTGCCCGACGGCGTCGCGGTCCAGCAGTCGATGTTCAACGACCGCCGCGCCTGCACCCGCGCGATCACCTTCGCCGACGGCAACCGGATCGACCTGTCGGTCACCGACGGCACCGGCGACCAGGAGGCCCGCTGCGGCGTGGCGGACGCCGCCGTCGGCTCGGTCCTGACGGCGATCACCCGGCACAAGGTGGGGCGGCTGACGTTCCCGGAAGGCTCGTGGGGCCGGGCGGCGCCGTGCGTCCCGCTCGACAACCCCGACCTCGACGCGGCCGCCGGCCCGAACAGCCGGCCGACGATCGGCCTGTCCGGGCACAGCTGCATCCGCGGCAAGGTGAGCTTCAAGCTGACGGTGGAGACGGTCGAGCCGGCCGGCCCGGCCGAGAAGCTCGGTGGCCGCGACGCGCGCGTCCGGCCGGCCGGCGCGTTCTGCCTGGTCGACACCACCCAGCCCGCTCCCGGCCTGCCGGGGCGCCGCGAACTGGCGGAGATCAGCGTGGTCGAGACGGCGGGCACCGCGGGCGACGCCACCTGCGCGCTGGCCCGCGGTGCGGCCGGCTCGATCTTCCCCCGCCTCCCCGACCGCTCGTGAGTGGCAAGGCGGGTCAGAACCCGCCTTACCACTCACGACCGCCGCGGCAGACCTAGTCCTCGTAGGTGAGGTTCTTGCCGTTCGACGGGTCGAACAGCTTGATCTTGTCCGCGTCGTACCAGACTTCGAGGTCCGCGTTCTCCGTCGCCGACGACTCCGCCGACAGCCGGGCCACGATCTGGGACTCCGCGCCCGGGACGTCGGACGAACCGCTGTCCGCGGCCAGTTCCGCCAGTTCCTCGGACGTCGCCGTCTCGCCCTCGACCGTGAAGTGGGCGAACTTCTCCGAACCCATCGACTCGAGCACGTCGATGTGCGCGGTGAACGTCCCCCCGCTGCCCTTGTCGGCGACCAGCGCCGCGTCCTCGAAGTGCTCCGGCCGGATGCCGACGATGACGTCGCGGGGCGCGTTCGCCCGCTCCACCAGCTGCCGGACGCGGTCGGTCAGCGGCGTCGTGCCCAGGGCACTGCGCAGCTCGTTGTTCTCCAGCGTCGCCGGGACGAAGTTCATCGACGGCGAGCCGATGAAGCCGGCCACAAACAGGTTCGCCGGGTTGTCGTAGAGGAACTGCGGCGAGCCGATCTGCTGCACGTACCCGGCCCGCAGCACCACGACCCGGTCGCCCAGGGTCATCGCCTCGGTCTGGTCGTGCGTCACGTACAGCGTCGTCGTGCCGAGCTGCTTCTGGATCTTCGACACCGACGTGCGCATCTGGCCGCGGAGCTTGGCGTCCAGGTTGGACAGCGGCTCGTCCATAAGGAACGCCTTCGGGCTCCGGACGATCGCGCGGCCCATCGCGACGCGCTGGCGCTGGCCACCGGAGAGGTTGGCCGGCTTGCGGTCCAGGTGCCCGGTCAGGTCGAGGATCTTCGCCGCCTCTTCGACCTTCGCCCGCACCGTCTTGTCGTCCACCTTGGCCAGCCGCAGCGGGAAGGCCATGTTCTCCCGGACGCTCATGTGCGGGTAGAGCGCGTAGGACTGGAACACCATCGCGATGTCCCGGTCCTTGGGGGCCTTCTCGTTGACGCGCTGCCCGTCGATCCGCAGCTCGCCGGAGGAGATGTCCTCCAGGCCCGCCACCATGTTCAGCGTCGTCGACTTCCCGCAGCCGGACGGGCCGACCAGGATGATGAACTCGCCGTCGGCGATGGTGATGTCCACTTCGGACACGGCGAGGGCGCCGTCGGGGTACTTCTTCGACACCTTGTCGAGCACGATCTCTGCCATAGCGCTACCCCTTCACCGCACCGGAGGTCAGCCCCGCCACGATGCGACGCTGGAAGAACAACACGAACACAATGATCGGGATGGTGATCACGACCGCGGCCGCGCACACCTGCCCGGTCGGGTCCTCGAACTGCGAGGACCCGGTGAAGAACGACAGCGCGGCCGGCACCGTGCGCGACGCCGTGGTCGACGTCAGCGAGATGGCGAACAGGAAGTCGTTCCAGCAGAAGATGAACACCAGGATCGCCGTGGTGAACACGCCCGGCGCGGCCAGCGGCGCGATCACCCGGCGGAACGCCTGGGCCGGCGTGGCGCCGTCCATCTTCGCCGCCTTTTCCAGCTCCCACGGGATTTCCCGGAAGAACGCCGACAGCGTGTAGATCGACAGCGGCAGCGCGAACGTGATGTAGGGCAGGATCAGCCCCGGCCACGTGTCGAACAGCCCGATGTTCCGCT
Organism: Amycolatopsis sp. NPDC003731; assembly: GCF_053586895.1. Lineage (NCBI taxonomy): Bacteria > Bacillati > Actinomycetota > Actinomycetes > Pseudonocardiales > Pseudonocardiaceae > Amycolatopsis > Amycolatopsis sp. NPDC003731. The sequence goes on from NZ_JBSFNC010000061.1 coordinate 37,994, forward strand.
CGATGTTGAACAGCGGTGTCACCAGCGACACCTGCGGGAACATCGCGATCAGCAGCGACAGCCCGACGAGGACCTGCTTGCCGGGGAAGTCGAGCCGGGCCACCGCGTACGCGGCCATCGTGCCCAGCACCACCGCGATCACGGTCGAGATGATCGCGATGCCGATCGAGTTCACCAGCGCCAGCAGGAACTCCGACGTCTGGAAGATGTCGGCGTAGTTCTGCCAGGTCCACGACTGCGGGATGAACGCCCCGTCGGTGATCGTGTCCTTGGTCTTGAACGACAGCGAAACCACCCAGAGCACCGGCACCAGCGCGAACACCAGCACGAGGATGTCGACCAGGCCCCACCTGACCTTGCGGCCCGTCGTGACGGTTCCGATCGCCATCAGCGCTTACCCCCGTTGTCCGAACCCGGTGCGGCCGTGCCGAACACCTTGATGAAGATGAAGGCGATGATCGCCACCGTGAGGAAGATCAGCACCGCCATCGTCGACCCGATGCCCAGGTTGAGGCCCTTGACCAGGTTGTCGTAGGTCTGCATGGACACCGACCCGGTGTCCTGCGCGCCGTTGGTGAGCACGTAGATGTTGTCGAAGATGCGGAACGCGTCGAGCGTGCGGAACAGCAGCGCCACCAGGATCGCCGGCTTCATCACCGGCAGCATCACCTTCGTGAACCGCTGCCACGCGGTCGCGCCGTCCATCGCCGCGGCCTTGAGCAGGTCGTCCGGCACCAGCGCCAGGCCCGCCATCAGCAGCAGCGCCATGAACGGCGTGGTCTTCCACACCTCGGCGCCGATGATGATGAACAGCGACGGCCACTGCTCGGTGAGCGGGGCCGCGTCGGCGGCGAGGAAGTTCGCCAGGTAGCCGGTCTTCGGCGTCCACGCGTAGTACCACGAGAACGCCGCGACGACCGTGACGATGCCGTACGGGATCAGCGCGACGGTGCGGACCAGGCCGCGGCCGACGAGCGTCCGGTGCATGATCAGCGCCAGCGCCATGCCGAGCACGAACTCGATGGCCACCGACACGACGGTCAGGAACATCGTCGTCCCGAACGCCGTCCACCAGTACGAACTGGACAGCACGGCGCCGTAGTTCTCGAAGCCGATGAACTCCTGCTGCGCCGGGAAGCGCAGGTCGTACCGCTGCAGCGACAGCCAGAACGAGTAGAGGATCGGGTAGCCGGTGACCGCGATCATCACGATGAACGCGGGCGCGCACAGCCACAGCCCGAGCCGCCGCTCGGCCTTCTTCCCTTCGGACAGGGCGGGTTTGCCCTTCTTGTGCGACGTCGCCTCGCCGGCGACGGTCGCCCCGGCGGTCTCGGCCGGGGTCGAGTCCTGGACGGTCACGGGATCACTCCCTTCGACTGGAGCGCGTCACCGAGCTGCTCGCGCAGCTTGGCCGCGGTGGCCTGCGGGTCGATGTCCGACGGCGGCGAAAGGATCTTCGAGATGACCGTCGAGGCGTTCTGGTACGCCGGGGTCAGCGGGCGCACCGCGGCGGTCTTCAGCGCGGCGAGGATGGCGTCGCGCATCGGGTACTGGATCGCCATGTTCGGGTTGTCGGCCGAAGCCGGCTTGCCCGGGTCGAGCGGAACGTCGTTGTGGTACACGGATTCGATGCTCGGCGGCACGCCGTCGTTGATCGCCGAGATCTTCTGGCTTTCCGGGCTGCGCAGGCACAGCGCCGCCTCGAAGGCCTCCGGCTTGTGCTGCGAGTACGTGCTCACCGCCAGGTCGAACCCGCCGATGGTGGTCCGGGCGGGCATGCCGGCCTGGGCCTCGGGGTAGACCGCCCACTTGAAGTGCGGGAGGTCGGCCTTCTTGTCCTTGGCGTAGGCGGCGTAGACGTAGGGCCAGTTGAGCTGGAACGCGGCCTGCCCGCGCTGGAACGCCTGCCGGATGTCGTCTTCCTTCTGGTTGCTCAGCGACGGGTCGGTGAGCCCGGAGGTCGAGACCTTCTTGAGCAGGTCCAGGGCCTTCACCGCGCCGTCGTCCATCACGACGGACTTGCCGTCGTCGGACAGGATGTGCCCGCCCATCGACGCGACCAGCGTGTTGTAGAAGACGACCAGGCCTTCGTACTGCGCGCCGGTGAAGACGATCTGGTAGGGCTTGCCCTGGCCCTTGAGCTGCTGGGCCTCCTGCATCATCTCGTCCCAGGTGGCCGGCGGCTTCGGCGTCAGCCGGTCGTCGTACCACAGCAGCTGGACGTTGGTGTTCTTCGTGGCCGCGTACAGCTTCCCGTTGTGGGTTGCCGTGTCGAGCGGCCCCTGCAGGACGCCCTGCGACGCCTCCGCCTTGTTCTGGCCGGTCCACTCCTCGGCCCAGCCGGCCTCGGCGAACTCCGAGACCCACGTGACGTCGAGGCCCAGGATGTCCATGGCGGTGTCACCCGCCGCCAGCCGGCGCGCCATCTGCAGCCGCTGGTCGTCCGCCCCGCGGGGCAGCTTGTTGTAGACGATCTCGTACTTGCCGGCCGCCTTCTGGTTGCAGCCGTCGACCACTTTCTGGAAGTTGTCCTCGGGCGACATGTAGATGTTGATCTTCAGCCCGGAACTCGTCCCACACCCGGCGAGCATGCCGGTCACCAATGCCCCTGCCCCCAGCAGGACGGCGGTGCGGCCGGGCGACCGTCCTCGTTTGCCCGCGCCGATCCTCTTCCCCATAAGGCCTCCTCACCCGCGTGCACGCCGGTTACCGCGGCACCGGGTGGGCACCGCGACGCGATGAGGCGAAACCGCGCCAGCACCCCGACGTGCTAGTGCTCGGGCCGCCGCGCTGCAGGGCGAGGCCGCCCGACTGGTGTCGGACAACTTATGCCGGGCGATCACACCCCGCAAGCAGTATCGGTAACGATCCAGCGGATCGCGCGCCGAAACGTGATTCTTCGCAGGTGGAACTGGGGTTTTTCAGGGGTTCGCCGAGGGCGGTTTAAGGGCCAGCTTGGCGAGCAGTTCCCGCCCCTGTTCGGCCGAGCGCGGCTGGCACAGGACGTCGTAGCGGCCGGCGACGAGCTGGCTCGCCGAGGAGAAGTCCCGGCGGCCCCGCGACATGCTGTACCCGATCGCGGCGAACATCAGCCCGGACAGCACGCCGAGCACCAGCCCGGTGAGCACCTGCAGCGCGAAGCCCTGGTTGACGAACAACCCGAGCAGCAGCCCGGCGAACAGGCCGAACCAGGCCCCGGACACCGCGCCGGTGCCGAGCACCCGGCCCCAGCTGAGCTTGCCGATCACGCGCTCGACGAGCATCAGGTCGACCCCGACGATCGTGACGTCGCCGACGGCGAACTCGCTGTCGGCGAGGAAGTCGACCGCCTTCTGCGCCTCGCCGTAGGTCGCGTACGACCCGATCGGCCAGCCGGTCGGCGGGGTCGGCAGCCGCGGCAGGCCACCGGGCGCCCGCCCCCCGCCAAAGGGACTACTCACCATCATCACCTGCGCACTCGTTGTCCGGGCGTCCATCTTGTCAAGAACGCCCGGACCGTGCGAGCCGCTTACCCCGAAAGGCCGGGCGGTCAATTGTCGACAGAGCGACAAACGTCCGTCAGGATCGCGATTTGTACTCCCGCAGCAGGCCGCGGCTGATGATCGTCTTCTGGATCTCGCTGGTGCCCTCGCCGATCAGCAGGAACGGCGCCTCGCGCATCAGCCGCTCGATCTCGTACTCCTTGGAGTACCCGTAACCGCCGTGGATGCGGAACGCGTCCTGCGTGACCTCCGCGCAGTATTCGGAGGCGATCAGCTTCGCCATCCCGGCCTCGACGTCGTTGCGCGCGCCGGAGTCCTTGAGGCGGGCCGCGTTCACCATCATCAGGTGCGCCGCCTCGACCTTGGTCGCCATCTCGGCCAGCTTGAACGCCACGGCCTGGTGCTCGGCGATCGCCTTGCCGAACGTCTTGCGCTGCTGGGCGTACTCCACCGCCAGCTCGAACGCGCGGATCGCGATGCCGCAGGCGCGCGCGGCGACGTTCACGCGGCCGACCTCGACACCGTCCATCATGTACGCGAAGCCCTTGCCCGGCGCTTCGCCGAGGACCATGTCGGCGCCGATCTGGTAGCCGTCGAAGACCGCTTCGGTCGTGTCGACGCCCTTGTAGCCCATCTTGTCGATCTTGCCGGGGATGGTCAGCCCGGGGGCCACCTCGCCGAAGCCCTCGGGCTTCTCGACCAGGAAGGTCGTCAGGTTCTGGTGGGGCTTCTCCGCGCCTTCGTCGGTCTTCACCAGCAGCGCGATGAGGTTGGACGACCCGCCGTTCGTCAGCCACATCTTCGAGCCGTCGATGACGTAGCCGTCGTCGGTCTTCTTCGCCTTGGTCTTGATCGCGGCGACGTCCGAACCGAGGTCGGGCTCCGACATCGAGAAGGAGCCGCGGACCTCGCCGGTGGCCATCCGCGGCAGGAAGTGCCGCTTCTGCGCCTCGGTGCCGTGGCGGGAGATCATGTGCGCCACGATGAAGTGGGTGTTGATGACACCGGACACGCTCATCCAGCCGCGCGCGATCTCCTCGACGACCAGCGCGTAGGTCAGCAGCGACTCGCCGAGCCCGCCGTACTCCTCCGGGATGGTGATCCCGAACAGGCCCATCTCCTTCATGCCCGCGACGATGTCGGCGGGGTAGGTGTCGGCGTGCTCGAGCTCCTGGGCGTGCGGGATGACCTCCTTGTCCACGAACTGGCGGACGGTGGCGAGGATCTCCGACTGCACGTCGGTCAGGCCGGCGGTCTGGGCGAGACGGGCCATCACGGCTCCCTTTCCGGAGTACGACGCCGCTCCCGGCGCTGGGTTACCGGTGAGTATGACTCCAAAGCCGCAACGCTGCTATGAGGGCGCTCACGCTCAGCGGGTCCGGCACCGTAAAGTGCGGCGAGGAGGGGAGAGATCATGACTTACCCGCAGGATCCGAACAACCCGTACGGCCAGCAGCCGCCTTCGGGCGGCTACCAGCAGCCCGGGTACGGCCAGCCCGGTTACGGCCAGCAGTACCCGAGCGGCGGCTACCCGCATTACCCGCCGGGCCCGGGCTACCCCGGGATGCCGGGTCAGCCGCGGGAGGGCTCGGGGCTGGCGGTGGGGGCGCTGATCTGCTCGATCCTCGGCATCTTCCTGTGCTTCCTGATCACCATCGCGGGCATCGTGATGGGCCACATCGCCCACGGCAAGGCCAAGCGCGGCGAAGCGGACGGCCAGGGCGTGGCGATGGCGGCGATCATCGTGGGGTACGTGGGGATCGCGCTCAACATCGCGCTCGTGGCCCTCGGGCTCGCCCTCGGCTTCCTCGACTCCTGGCGCTGACCGAGCCGCCGGGGCGCCCCCCGTTTTCGACTCTACCGGCGACCACCGACAATTCCGCCGCGCCGCCGGCCTCCCACCCGCACCGAGGGGACCCGTCATGACCGACCCGTCCGGGGACAAGGACCGCCCGGCCGCCGACCCGACCGCGGCGTCGTACGACCCGCCGGCGCCGGCGGACCCGGCGCCGTACCAGCCGGAGAACTACGACCCGCCGTCGCCCGACGCCACGATCGCCGCGGCGACGCCGCACGACACCACGGCCGCACCTGAGGCGGCCCCCGCCGCGGCCGACGTCCCGGCGACCGACGCTCCGGCCGCTGATGTCCCGGCCGCCGACACCACCGTCGCCTCGGAGCAGCCGGCCTGGGACGCGACCGTGGCCGCGGAGCAGTCCGGCCCGCTGCCGCCCGGGGCGTACGAGACCCCGGCGGCCTACATCCCCGGCACGCCGTTCGCGCCCCCGGGGCAGCCGGTCCCCCCGGCCTACCAGCAGCAGCCGTACCCGCCGGTCTACGGGCAGCCGTACACGTCGCCGGCGCCATACGGCCAGCCCGCGCCGTACGGGCAGCCGTACGCGGCTCCGCGCACGCAGGACAACGCGCTGGCCATCGGCGCCCTCGTGTGCTCGATCCTCGGCTTCTGCTCCGGCGTCACCGCGATCGCCGGGCTGATCATGGGCCACGTCGCGCTGAGCAAGACCAACCGCGGCGAAGCGGGCGGCCGCGGGCTGGCCACGGCCGCCGTCATCGTCGGCTACGTCGTGATCGCGCTGTGGGTCGGCTTCTTCACCACCCTGATCATCCTGGGCACGAACGGCTACCTGAACTAGTCCGCCGGCAGCACCGCGTCGCCGGGGCTGCGCGGCGACGGCGTCGCGTGGCCGTTCACCTCCGGCTTCGCCTCGAGCTGCCCTTCGGTGAGCTCCGGCTCGGCCTTCGGAGCCGGGGCCGCCGCCTTCGGCGTCTGCGCGTCGAGGAACCGCAGCAGCTCCACCGGGAACGGCAGCACCAGCGTCGAGTTCTTCTCCGACGACACCTGCACCACGGTCTCCAGCAGCCGCAGCTGCAGCGCCGAGGGGGTGTCGGCCATCGTCGCCGCGGCCTGCGCGAGCTTGTGCGACGCCTGCAGCTCACCGTCGGCGGAGATGACGCGCGCGCGCCGTTCCCGCTCCGCCTCGGCCTGCCGCGACATCGAGCGCTTCATCGCCTCCGGCAGCGCGACGTCCTTGATCTCGACGCGGTCGATGTGGATGCCCCAGTCCAGCGCCGGGCTGTCGATCATCAGCTCCAGGCCTTCGTTGAGGCGCTCGCGGTTCGACAGCAGGTCGTCGAGCTCGCTCTTGCCGATGATCGAGCGCAGCGACGTCTGCGCGACCTGGCCGACCGCCGACCGGTAGTCCTGCACGTTGACCGCGGCGACGACCGGGTCGATGACCTTGAAGTAGACGACCGCGTCCACCCGGACCGTGACGTTGTCGCGGGTGATGCCGTCCTGGGCCGGGATCGGCATGGTCACGATCTGCATGTTGACCTTCTGGAGCCGGTCCGCGAACGGCACGAGCACCGCCAGCCCGGGTTCGCGGACGCGGGACCGCACCCGCCCGAACCGGTAGATCAGCCCGCGTTCGTACTGCTTCACCACGCGCACGCTCGACGCGAGCCAGACCCCGCCCGCGAGGACGACGGCGCTGAGAATCTCCACCACCATGGCAGCTCCCGGGGTTGCGTTTCCCCTTGAAAGCCCAGCGTACGCCCGCCCGGCAGCTGACGAAATGCGCTGGACGCGGCTGCCAGGCTGGACCGGTGACCGACCTTCGCATCCCCCCGCTGTTCGCCGCCCGCGCGCCGAAGGTGCTCGGGCCGGAGGCGGTCCCCTGGCTCGCCGCCCTGCCGGAGCTCGCCGCGGAGTACGCCCGGAAGTGGGGACTGACGTTCGAGGGCGAGGCGATGCACGGCTACGTCGGCGTGGTGCAGCCCGCGCGCCTGCCCGACGGCACGCCGGTGGTGCTGAAGCTGGGCTGGCGCGACGAGGAGTCCGCCGACGAGCCGCTCGCACTGTCCACATGGGCCGGCCGGGGTGCGGTGCTGCTGCTGGAATCCGCGCCGGACGACGGCGTCCTGCTCCTGGAACGGCTCGACGCCGGGCGCACCCTCGACGACCTCCCGCTGCGCTCGGCGATCCCGCTCATCGGCGGCCTGGCGCAGCGCTTGGCCGTCCCGGCGCCGGCGTCGATGCGGCGGCGGCTGCGGGCCGAGGCGGCGCGGCTGACCGAGGAACTCCCCCGCCGCTGGGCCGAACTCGGCGAGCCGTTCGAGAAGCGGCTGGTCGAAGATGCCGTGGCGATCTGCCGCGAACTCGGACCGGACGCGGGCGAACTGTTGGTGAACGAAGACCTGCACTTCCAGAACGTCCTGGCGGGCACCCGCGAGCCGTGGCTGGTGATCGACCCGAAGCCGCTGGCCGGCGACCTCGAGTGGGGCGTGATCCCGTTGTTCTGGAACCGCTTCACCGAGTCCACACTGGACGAACGGTTCGCGCTGATCGTCGCTTCGCACGAGCTGGACGCTTCGAAGGCGCGCGCGTGGACGCTCGTGCGGGCGATGCAGAACTGGATCTGGATGCTCGAGGAGCAGCTCGAGTCCGGCGAGGAGAGCGACGACCCCGCCTTCGTCACAGTGGCGGAAATCGCCCCCTGGGCGGCCAGCCGATAGTGTCAGCGGCATGGCCGCGGTCAACAGGGTTTTCGCAGCTCAGCTGTCCGGGTTGCCGGTATTCGGCCCCGACGGCGAGTCGATCGGCCGGGTCCGCGACCTGGTGGCCGGCCTGCGCCTGGACGCGCAGCCGCCGCGGATCCTCGGCCTGGTCGTCGAGCTGGCCACCCGGCGGCGGGTCTTCGTGCCGATGCTGCGCGTCACTTCGATCGAACCGAGCGCGGTGACGCTCGCCACCGGCTCGGTCAACATGCGCCAGTTCAACCAGCGCCCCAACGAGGTGCTGGTGCTCGGCCAGCTGCTGGACGCGCACGCGACGCTGGCCGGGTCGGACACGCGGATCACCGTCGTCGACGCCGGGATGGAACCGACCCGCACCCGGGACTGGGTGCTCGCCAAGCTGGCCATCCGCGAGCGGCGGGTCGGGCTGGGCCGCCGCCGCGCCGCGATGCAGGTGCTGCCCTGGTCGGAGGTGGCCGGGCTGGGCCTGGCCGACCTGGGCGCCCAGCCCCAGGGCGCGGGCCAGCTGCTGATGCTGTTCGACACGATGCGCCCGGCGGACATCGCCGCCACCGTGCGCGACCTGCCGCTCAAGCGCCGGCACGAGGTCGCCGACGCGATGGACGACGAGCGCCTCGCCGACGTCATCGAGGAGCTGCCGGACGACGACCAGAAGGAGCTCCTGGCCTACCTGGCCGAGGAGCGCGCGGCCGACGTCCTGGAGGCGATGAACCCCGACGACGCGGCCGACCTGCTGGCCGAGCTGGCCCCGGCCGACCAGAGCCGGCTGCTGGAGCTGATGGAGCCGGAGGAGTCGGCGCCGGTCAAGCGGCTGCTGGAGTACTCGTCCGACACCGCGGGCGGCCTGATGACGCCCGAGCCGGTGGTGCTGACCCCGGACACGACCATCGCCGAGGCGCTGGCCCACATCCGCAACGCCGAACTGCCGCCGGCGCTGGCCAGCATGGTGTTCGTCTGCCGCCCGCCGACGGCGACGCCGACCGGGCGCTACGTCGGCGTCGTCCACTTCCAGCGGCTCCTGCGGGAGCCGCCGGCCGAGCTGGTGGCCAGCGCCGTGGACACCGGGCTGCCGCCGCTGAAACCGGGCGCGTCGCTGGCCGAGGTCACCCGCTACTTCGCGGCCTACAACCTGACCTGCGGGCCGGTCGTCGACACCGAGGACCACCTGATCGGCGCGGTGACCGTCGACGACGTCCTCGACCACCTGCTGCCCGAGGACTGGCGGGAGACCGGGCTGCACGACACCTTGGAGGAAGACCGTGCCTGAGCCGACTTCGGGACGGCGGCTCGACCAGCCCCGCGGCCAGAACCGGTTCAGGCTGAACATCGACCCGGATTCGTTCGGGCGGTTCACCGAGCGGATCGCGCGGTTCCTGGGCACCGGGAAGTACCTGTTCTGGCAGACGCTGATCGTCGTGGTGTGGATCGTGCTGAACATCACGGCGGTTTCGCTGCAGTGGGACCCGTACCCGTTCATCCTGCTCAACCTGGCCTTTTCCACCCAGGCTGCGTACGCGGCGCCGTTGATCCTGCTGGCACAGAACCGCCAGGACGACCGCGACCGCGTCTCCCTGGAGGAGGACCGCAACCGCGCGGCCCAGACGAAGGCGGACACGGAATACCTGGCCAGGGAGCTGGCGGCGCTGCGGCTGGCGATCGGCGAAGTGGCCACGCGCGACTACCTCCGCACCGAGCTGGACCGGCTCCGGGAAGACCTGGACGTAAAGCCCAAGAAGTCCCGCACTCCTACCGGCTCGTAACATGGACGGGGTGACCAGCACCCAGCAGCTCCCCAGCGTCGACGACGTCCGCAGCGCGCTGAAGAGCGTGCAAGATCCCGAGATCCGGAAACCCATCACGGACCTGGGGATGGTCAAGGACGTGGCGGTGGCGCCGGACGGCGTGGTCACGGTCGGCATCTACCTGACGGTGGCCGGCTGCCCGCTGAAGGCGACGCTGACCAACGACACGCGCGAGGCCGTTTCGAAGCTCCCGGGCGTCGTCGACGTGCGGGTCGAGCTGGACGTGATGAGCGACGAGCAGCGCTCGGAGCTGCGCAAGTCCCTGCGCGGCGACGCGGCCGAGCCGGTGATCCCGTTCGCGCAGCCGGGCTCGATGACCCGGGTGTACTGCGTGGCCTCGGGCAAGGGCGGCGTGGGCAAGTCGTCGGTGACGGTCAACCTGGCCGCGGCGATGGCGGCCCGGGGGCTGTCGGTCGGTGTGGTGGACGCGGACATCTACGGCCACTCGATCCCCCGCATGCTGGGCGCCCGCGAGAAGCCGACCAAGGTCGACACGATGATCATGCCGCCGCAGTCCCACGGCGTGAAGGTGATCTCGATCGGCATGTTCACCCCGGGCAACACCCCGGTGGTCTGGCGCGGCCCGATGCTCCACCGCGCGTTGCAGCAGTTCCTGGCGGACGTCTTCTGGGGTGATCTGGACATCCTGCTGCTGGACCTGCCCCCGGGCACGGGCGACATCGCGATTTCGGTGGCCCAGCTGATCCCCAACGCGGAGATCCTGGTGGTGACCACCCCCCAGCAGGCGGCGGCCGAGGTGGCCGAGCGGGCCGGGGCGATCGCCCTGCAGACGCGTCAGCGCGTGGCGGGGGTCATCGAGAACATGTCGTGGCTGGAGACGCCGTCCGGGGAGCGCATGGAGATCTTCGGCTCGGGCGGCGGCTCGACGGTGGCCGAGTCGTTGACGAAGTCGATCGGGTCGGAGGTGCCGCTGCTCGGGCAGGTCCCGATGGACCCGAGGGTGGTGGCCCAGGGCGACGCGGGGACGCCGATCGTGCTGTCCGAGCCGGAGGCCCCGGCATCGGTGGTGCTGAGCGACGTGGCGAAGAAGCTCTCGGTCCGCGCCCGCGGGCTGGCGGGCATGATGCTGAACGTGACGCCGGCCGGCCGCTGAGCGCGCAGCGCACAAAAGAGCTGGGTGGTCATCCCGGAGCCTGCCTGTCCGGCGAGGACGATCTTTCGAGCCACGGCAGACTTCTTGCGCTTCTTCTTCTGCCGTGGTTTCGCTCTGCCGCGGCTCGGGAACGGGTCCGACCTCCCCCGCCCCTCCGTTCGGATTTTCAGTCGCCGGTCGGGTTTGTCAAGGCGGGAAAGCGTGCCTTGACAAACCCG